>NZ_JAKEVN010000235.1:0-1885 GCF_022398505.1 Pseudoalteromonas sp. Isolate3
AAAGTATAGTATATGTGTAACTAACGCGACTTGTTAATTAGTTTTTTATGTTGTTAATTATGTGTTTACGCGCTAATGCTTATTTTATTTCTACCTTCTGTTTTTGCTCGGTATAAAGCAGTATCTGCTGCACAAATTAATGCCTCTGAAGTACGATATTGATTATTAAACTCACAGGCAATTCCTTGGCTTACACTTATTCTAAAATCACTTGGTAAACCTATATCAGTAAATGGCATGTTATTTACTTTTATTTGAATATGTTTAGCAATGGCGGCGGCCGTGTCTTTTTGACAGCGGGGTAATATAATGGCGAATTCTTCACCACCATAACGGGCTGCTAAACAATCGCGAGAAGGGAGTGATTCTGCGATTATACTTGCTACTTTTTGTAAGCATTTATCGCCTTTTACATGACCAAATCGGTCATTGAATAATTTAAAGTAATCGATGTCGATTAATATAGTGCTAATGGCTTGGTTGGTTTGTACGCTTTCTTGCCAATGCTCTTTTAATGATTCCTCAAGAGTTAATCTATTTGCAAGGCCGGTTAAATGGTCAGTGGTAGCCTGTTTAATTAAGCGGTTATATTGTTCTTTGTGTGATGATAAATCATGTAATACACAAATAAATAAATTTTCTGCAACGGCAATGTTTTTTGGCAGGCTCGATATACATAAATCCGCCTCAAGGGTTTTATTATCAGCGCGGTTTATTTTAACTTCGTTTGGCCCAAGACTTATCGGCGAGTCTTTATGGTCTAACCAACTGAGTAGGGTATACATGTATTTATCACGATCGGTGTCGTGTAGGTAATGTAAAATGTTTTGCCCGATTAACGCTTCTTGGTTGTCTCCTAAAAGCTGAGCCGCCATCGGGTTTGCAAATTCAAACGTGCCTTGACCATTAATGATAAACACTCCTTCAGGAATGTTCTGAAACATTTGTGCAATCAGTGCAAGTTGCTCTGAATTGATAGACTGCGGTAGTGCGCTTTTCGCTTCTGATATAGCAGTGCTTGGTTGTTCATTTTTGTTAGTAGACACGTTCGTTTCCTTTTTGCAGATGCAAACGACTTTGGTGTCTATAAAGTTACTTAAAAAAGTGCAAATTAACCTTCTGGTAATCTTCTGGTTTTAATTTGTTGTTTTGTAATGTAAAAAAGCTCCTAAGAAGGAGCTTTTTACGAGAGGTCTTTAGTCTTCTTTATCATTTTTTACTTGCGGGTCGGCACTTTCATAGCTTGTGCCATTGCACTCTACGATGAAAGTCATACACGCAGTACCGCTATTATCATCTGTATCGGCAATCTCAATTGTTTGACCATTATTAGTGACTTTAAAGCTAAAGTCTTGCTCGCAATCACCCTCAAGGTTTGCAAATTTAGCACCTGTAAATTGAAAGCCAGCATCAACAGTTGCGTCATCAAGTGTATAAATACCGAGGCTGTTTCTTTCATTGACAGTACCGCCACCAGAAACTTGCTGACCGTCTTGGAAGTATGTGAATACAGCTTCATTTTCAGTGTTAAGTGTAACATTCACTGTAAAGTTGTAAGTTTGACTTTCGCTCATTGTTATTACCTTCTAGTTGTTTTTATAGATCAAAGTTAGTAATACCTAACTCTATTAGTTTACTTTTAATTGTGCCTACCTCACTTTCCTTGTTTAAACAAGTGTAGGCTTGAATAAGTGGGTAAGTTCTTTTTATACTTTTATCGCCGTTATTATTTTCTTCAATTGCATTAATAGCTTCTTGGCATGCTTGTTGTCTTGCTATCTTGTCTTCAGCAAGCTTTGCTTTAATTAAGTTAACCCTTATTAGAATAGAGTTGTTTTCTATTTTTTTAGTATCAGACAATCTCTCAATAAAGTCTGAGTTGCTT
>NZ_JAKEVN010000236.1:0-1816 GCF_022398505.1 Pseudoalteromonas sp. Isolate3
AATATAAATATCAACTCTTCTATCTTTAGCTAGCTTATCTTCATAAACACCATGATCTGTATTTTTAGGACCATAAGTCAAAACCTTAACATTTACATTTTCATGCCTGTTAAATTCTGGTTTAGATATAACCTTATAAACCATTCCCTCTACTTTCTTTGCTCTTGCAAGGGCTAGTTCAGCATTATTCCGCCATTTATTTTGTGCATGCTTCGATAATGGGTTTTTATCAGCTATACCTATCAAAATAATATTTTCAATTATCATTTCATCTCTTACTGTATTGCCCATCAGCTTTTGAATTTGGCTTTGAATAAGCATATCGCTATCAACTTCAATACCATTGACATTGACTTTCTCTATTTGATCTTTAGCCTCTTGAAAGGGTTCAACACTTCCAATAAATTTGATTTTCGATGGTATGACTGCAAGTGATTCAGATTTAGGATTCGTTGTTTCATTTTCTTCTAGTTCAAAGTAAAAATTCTCGCTCTTTGACCAAACCAATTCTGGGTTCAAATTTTCAATTGTTATCAACGTAAATGTAATCGCGATAGCACCTGTACCAATCAACACAGATCCTGCACGAACAATCTGGCCTCTGTAACTAGGGTCTTTATATTTTGTATGTATAAAGATAAGCAACACAATCAAAAACGAGAATATAATCAATATCCACAGGGCAAATTCACTATTATTTCCACTTATTTGCTCAGTACTTTCTTCAATGCTCTTATTAATTTCAATTAATTCTTCAAGTTTTTTGACAACTTCTTCTTGCTCTATATGAACATCTAAATTTGAATTGCCAGGTAAATGTTGGATAGATGTTCGAGGTTCAAGTGCAAAAAAAAGAATAGTGAACCCCATGAAAAACAATATAATTGCCTTTCTCAAACCACCACCTAACCAAAAATATGACGAAAAAGAATGTGATTGTTGTCTAAAAGAAATCACAACATCTATAAAAATATAAAAGCCGACACATACGAGCATCGCATATAAAGCATATTCCATATTAAATACTTTTCACCACACTTGAAGGCTTATTTTTTATATTGATTTCGTCTTTTAATATTTGTTTTTTCGATTGATATTTTAAACTCAGCTCCGTTGCAAGTTTATAAAACCACACACCAAAGCAGCTACTTGTAATAAAAAACCATTCAAAAAGGCGATGTGAAAACTCTCTTGTATCAAAATTAGCAATAATTAGAGCTAATACTATTGAAAAAACAACACCTACAAACGCAGTAGAAAACGTTTGTAAAGCCCCTTTAAATATCGATGTGAAAGGTTGATAAAGAGGCTGGGAGTTGAGAAACTTGTCATATGATGAAAAAACAATACTAGTTAGAGAAGCAAACATCATAGAAAAAAATATTATCTCCCCATTAAAATTCAATAAGGAAGGTAAATACCCATCGACTGAATTCAAACTACTTATAAAGCCTAAAGTGAAAGCAACAATTAATGCTCCAATATTGTAAGTAGCTCTAGATGAGTATTTAAAATTATCAATTTCAAAGTTTATTTCTTCGCAAATCTTTAAAACAGCTTGCGCTCTATACTCGTTTAGAGAACCATTTATGATTGATTTTGCGCTTTTAGCCATAGCTAAATGCTTAAAATTACCAAACCGAGCGATGACCCCCAGTGTTTTAATAAGCTCTACCTGTGCCATCATTTCAGATTTAGAAAAGTCTGCTCGTTTTTCATCTAACCTTGCAATTAACACATTACATCTTCGTTCTAATTCCTGTTTCTTTTTCAAATCCATTTTATTCACTTTAAAAAACCTATTATTTACATATGA
>NZ_JAKEVN010000237.1:0-1727 GCF_022398505.1 Pseudoalteromonas sp. Isolate3
GGAGACGATTTATATAAATTACCATCGTGAAGTAAATGACTTCACGATAGTTTAAATAAGGATAATTAATCTATATCACTTGCATAGTTAATTAAGTTTAAGAATAGCCGTTCGGCCATGCTAGTTACACCTGTACCTGGAGTGTAGTTCTCAACTTTATCTTGAGTGTTAACAATACCATTATCAGATAATAGAATATCGCCAGTTTCTGGGTCCATAACAATTGTAGGCAGACCATCTTGATTAACTGCTAATACTTGAGTACCTGCTGGCATTTCAGAGAAATAGCCTTTCGCACCACCCGCTTGATAAAAACTCGTTACACCACCAAATGGGCCAGCAAAAATAGCCTGCTGAGCAAGAGTACCCACGCCATCAGGGTTTTGCGTATTTGGGCCGTCGACATAACCATCACGCGTGACAGTATAGCCCCACTTTGCATACACTTTTTCATTCGGCAAGTCAGAGTCAGCTGCAATAATAGTTACGTTACCTGGTTTCTTTGACCAATTGTAAAGCTCTGAAACTTCAGCGTCTGTGAAATCTGTATCATGAAAACTCCCCACAAAAAAGATATCTGTGCCATAAGAATCGATTGCAGCTTCTGTAATGGAGTTTGCAGCGGCAAAGTCATGATTAATTGTAAGTGTTTTATTTACAATTCCACCTTCACCAAAATTTGCTGCACTCTTAAGTTTTGCGACAGGTTTATCAAATAAATAAGCATTCAATGTGTAATTTTGCCAAGTCGCTTTTCGTTGCTTATCAATACTCGTGATAACAACTGACTCTGCACCGGTACTACAGGTTGGTTTGGTATAACAAGCAACTGGTTTAAGTGTGTTTAACGCTAAATCATTAATACGCATAGGATACGTACCCATTGCACATGTTTTACCCGTTTCAATTGATGCTTTATACAGCTTAGTTATATTGTAATTACCTTGATCGTTAATAACTTCTCGAGCAATAATCAGCTCACCATTTTGATCAAGCGCAGCACCGGTCACTGTCGTTAAGCCATGTTCAGATTTTTTCGTTAACTCAAGTGTAGAAAGGTTCAAAGAGAAAATGCTTGTTGCAGAAACTAAATAAACTTCTCCGTTTTTAACAATCATATCACCACGAAGAATATCTGAACTATTCCCATAGCCAGTCATATTACCTACAAACTGAGTTTCACCAGAATCTGGGGAAATAATATAAAACTTACTGCCTTTAGAGCCGTAGATAACATCACGATTTGGATCATAAGCTAATCGAGTCATCGAATTAGAGCGACTAAACACTGTGTGCTCATTTGTATCCATATCAACGTAAGCGAGACGAGTATACTTATACTTTTCACTTTTAATTGGCAGGTCAGCTAGTTCATGACTTGCTAAATTAAATTCACTTACATCAAGCTTATACGAAAGCGGTCGTGGAGCTGAAACGTAATAAAGTCGGTTTCTTGTACTATCAAATGCTATAGCTGCTGACGAGAAAGCAGCTTTTGAATGAATCGCTGCACTTTGCGTTTGTTCATCAATAGAAAAAACGAAACCTAAATGGCCTCGTCCAGAGTTAATACCATACAGCTCGCCTGTGCAGCTATTTGCCGAAGCATCTGCAGCCACGGCTCCGCATACCATCAATATTGACAGGATAGATTTTTTCATTGTATTTCACCTGAAGAATTAACTAAAACTTTATCATTAACAGAAATAGCAAATAAATTATTTACT
>NZ_JAKEVN010000238.1:0-1666 GCF_022398505.1 Pseudoalteromonas sp. Isolate3
ATAAAAAATCGCGAAGCTTTTAACACTTCGCGATTTTTACATAACTTGGAAATAATTAATCTATCTCACTGGCATAGTTAAACAAGTTCATTAATAAACGATCCGCCATACTTGTCACTTTTGGGCCTTGTGTAATATTTTCTAATTTATATTGAATTGTTAGCATTCCACTATCAGCCAAGATAATATCGCCTGTAGCAGGGTCTTTTACGATAGTTGGCAAGCCTTGTTGGTTTACAGCTAAGACTTGGGCCCCCGCAGGCATCTCTGAAAAATAACCTCTTGCTGTACCTGATTGATAAAACTCAATTACCTCTCCAAATGGTCCTGCGAACATTCTTTGCTGTGCTTTGGTACTCTCTCCTGCTGGATTAGGCATACTTGGTCCATCAATGTAACCTTCTGCTGTTACTTTATAACCCCATCTTGTGTATATTTTTTCCTCTGGGTAATCAGCATCACCAGCAATAATGGCAACATTACCTTTCTTTAATGACCAATTATAGGCTTCATCGAGCTCTGCATCTGTAAAATTACTTAACCTGAAACTACCAATAAAAAAGATATCGGTGTTGTAATTATTTAACGCTTCCTCTGTAATTGAATTTGCCGCTGCAAAATCATGATTTATTGATAGAGGTTTACGAACAACACCATTTTCACCGAAATTGTCTGTACTAGTTAACTTTTCTAGGGCCCAAAGCATTAGCAAGCCGTTAAGCGTATACCCTTGCCAAGTGGCTTGTCTGTTTTGGTCAATGCTAGTGATGACTATCGATTCTGGCTCAGTGCTACATGTATACTTTTTATTATAGCAAGCAACTGGTTTTATCGTATCCATAGCTAAATCATTGACACGCACTGGGAATGAACCTACTTCACAAGTATTACCAGTTTCGATAGATGCCTTATAAAGTTTGGTAAGATTGAAGTGTCCTTGATCATTAATTACTTCACGAGAAATCAATAATTCACCGTTTTGATCTACCGCAGCGCCTGTTACAGTTACTAACCCATGATTTGATATTCGAGTTAATTGTAATGTTGATAAATCAAGTGAGAAGATACTTTTAGAAGAGATCAAATAAATCTTTGAATCTTTTATAACTATGTCGCCCCGAAGGATATCAGAGCTGCTACCATAACCCGTCATTTCACCTACGTACTGAGTCTCTCCTGAATCAGGGTAGATAATGTAAAACTTGCTACCCTTTGCGCCATACATAACATCTCGCTCAGGATCATAAGCAAGTCTTGTCATTGGGCTGCTACGACCAACTTCTACGTGCTCACCAGTTGCCATATCCACATATGCAAGTTTGGTATATTTAAATTTATTACCTTTAATCGGTAAGCCTTTTAGTTCTTCATCGGTCAAATTTAAAGAGCCAGGATCTAGCTGATATGTTAGTGGTCTAGGGGCAGATACATAATATAAACGGTTACGAGTACTATCAAACGCCATAGCTGCTGAGGAAAACTTAGCTTTCGAATGAATCGCAGCACTTTGTTCTTGTTCATTCAAGGAAAAGACAATCCCTAAGTCACCTCGCCCAGAATTAATTCCATATAGCTCACCGGTACACGTATTTGCATAGGCACCCGACGAAAGTGCAGTGCAAAGTGTCATAATCGATAACATAGAGATTTTCATTTTATATTCACC
>NZ_JAKEVN010000239.1:0-1658 GCF_022398505.1 Pseudoalteromonas sp. Isolate3
AGTCACGAGTTTATTCACAAAATCATAGGTATAGATCAATTTTTTACTAACTAAATTATAAAGTTATGCACTGACAAGCTAATCAAATCAAGCAATAAGTTGGTATGGATCTGATCTATAGTTGGTACAGATCAGATCTATGCTAACTTGAAGTCGCTTTATCCACATGGTGTTTTGAAAATGGGATTTATGTCGTGTTAATTTGCTATAAAAAGGCGTTTTGTAGGACATAATTTGAACTGAGTTAGTAAAATCACGACCTATGAACTATAACTTAGTAAAAATCTGATCTGAAAATTAGCTAGTAAGAATTAGTTGGTATAAATCTGATCCAAAGAAATAAATTATGATCGGATCAAGTTTATACTAACTTAAACATTTAACTTTTGAAGTTTTATGTGTTGTTATTAACTGTCGAAGAAAAATTGGAAATAAGAACAATGAGCCGAAAGGTCAACATCTCGGTAGATAACTTACCCGATACTTTACGCGGGCAGATCCACGGGGTGGAAAGTGCGATTGATAATGAAAGTCTTGCACTATTTACAGACAATAAAGATGTGCGCGTTTCAATTGAAAATGCAGCACATGGTTTGAGAGCTTACTCGAATACTTTTAATCATTATGATTTATGGGGACGTTTTGTTCGTTCTGGTCATAAGAAGCTTCCTGTTGAAGAAGCACCAAAGAAAACAATTGTTACTCGAAAAATTTCTGAAAAAGTAGATGGCATTCTTTATGATGGCGAAATTAAAATAACACCTGCAGTGGTAAGTACACGTAAAGATGGTGAAGATGTAGAATACCTTGTTTGGCCATCTGATCGTGAAGAAAAGGTGGAACGAGCCTTAATTCGATTAGCCTCAAAAGGTAAGATTGTAAAAATTAATTTTAAATCGGGAATTCAATACGCGGTTGTTTTTTCGATGAATGAATTAGCGCAAGAATTAAAAGCGGTTGGTCAATCGATGCCGTATCCACAAATTAAAGAATCATTAGAGGCATTACAAGGTTCTAAACTTTCTTTTAAATATTCAGCGACAGATACCCGTAACTCAGATATTGATGATTCATTTTACGAATCGAACATGAACTTTTTGTCATCACTTCATTTTAGTGGCAAAAAAGGTCAGGGTGGTAACGTGAAATGTGTGGCATGTTTGAACGCATTTGTTCATAACATGATCGACAACCTTGAATATAAAGGCTACTACTTCAATAGTGCTCAAGAATTAAAACGTGGTTTATCTCGTTG
Organism: Pseudoalteromonas sp. Isolate3; assembly: GCF_022398505.1. Taxonomy (NCBI): domain Bacteria; kingdom Pseudomonadati; phylum Pseudomonadota; class Gammaproteobacteria; order Alteromonadales; family Pseudoalteromonadaceae; genus Pseudoalteromonas; species Pseudoalteromonas sp. Isolate3. The sequence continues at coordinate 1,256 of NZ_JAKEVN010000239.1, forward strand.
GATGATGCTTCGTTTATATCATTTATGGCGCTACGCTGCTCCGGGTAAAACTTACCATTTCCGCCTTTTATCTATCATGGAAAAGTACGGCTCAATTTATTCAACCGACGAAATTACCGAGAATAAATTAAAAGCATTACGTCGTGATATGACAACTACAATGAAAGACTTAATTGAGAAAGGTGCAATTTCTGAATATAACATTACCAATGTTAAAGATGACAAAACCGGTAATATTATTGATTACACTTACGAGATGCATCCGTCTGATCAATTTTGCGATGAGATTCTTACGCTTAATAAGCATAATAAACGAATCGAAATTCAAGGTGGTAAACGTATTGTCGAGAATGCAGTTTTAATCGATGAAGATAAAATTGAAGAAATAGTAGAAGATTAATTT
>NZ_JAKEVN010000024.1:0-40736 GCF_022398505.1 Pseudoalteromonas sp. Isolate3
CATTATATTACGCCACCCTAATGAGGAAAAAATTACTAAAAACACCGCTAATTTACTGAATTTAGGCTTAGAGAATTGCCAAATCATCGCAGGCGAGTCAGAACGGGACTTTTTGCAGCTTGCAACATTACCAAAGGCAACAACAGCGGTACTCTACCCTGCGGATGACGCATTAAATTTAGACGAGCACACTGCCACTACAGATGCTTTCAAACAGTCTTTGACCCATTTAATTGTGATTGATGGCACATGGAAAAAAGCCTACAAAATGCTGCAATTAACCCCAAGCCTCCACGCATTTGAGGCTGTGAGTTTTAAACAGGTACCACAAAACAAATACGTCATTCGCAAAGCGCCACGAGCAGATAGTTTATCAACTTTAGAAGCTGTGGCTCATAGCCTTAAATTAATTGAAGGCCTTGATGTAACGCCACTATATAGATTATTAGCTGCGCTGGTCGATAAGCAAACTCAGCATATGCCAGCTAATGTTAAGGCGCGCTATCTATAATGCGAGTATCAAAACGACTTAGTGCGGGTTTTCATCGTCAGGGACCCGATTATCGCTTTGATGATCAGGTCGATTTTGACGATATTCGCGATACATTTGGCTTTCGTACAATGGTGGTTGGCAATTGGGTCAACAAACAAGAACGTTTATTAGCGGCAAATTTAATTTACGATGCCTTAGCTGATCTTGCGCAAATACTGACTTTACCACCAACGGCAATTGGTCTTAGGGGGAAGCTTAATTTTGCCTTTGGTCATGGCGGCCAAAAAGGTGTGCAGGCTCATTATAATGCCAATAGTCAAACCCTTGCTCTGGCTAAAAATGCCGGTGGTGGCGCACTCGCCCATGAATGGTTTCATGCTTTTGACCACCATATTTGTCAGCATTTGTTTAGCGACAGAAAGAGTATGCAATTTTGCTCAGCGCTATGGCTCGAACAGTCACCAGATTTAAGTCATCCACTTAATCAGCGCTTAAATGAGTTTTATCATCAGGTATTTTTAGACAACTCAGGTGCGAACCCAAATGAGTTTGTGAAGCAATCTATCGCTTTTGATCAGCAGGTTAAGCAACTTTATATGAGTATGCCTGAAGAACTCGCGGCCCGCTGTTTTGAACAGTGTATTGACAGGCACCCTGATATAAAAAATAGCTTTTTGGTAAGTGGTTTATCAACAAGTGGCTTAATTTACCCAGATGAGCAACATACCATGCGCTGTTTTGCAGCGCTACTTAATTACTTTAATCAATTAGGTTCGCTGTTGCATCAAGACTAATTTCAACTTTCTGCACCTCGTTTATCCAATCTAAATAATCATCTGCACAGAGCGGCTTTGAAAAATAGTACCCCTGCCCAAACTGGCAGCCATAACTTTGCAACATAGCCAGACTTTGCTCATCTTCGATACCCTCAGCTACAACATGCGCCCCTAAAGTAGTGGCTATATCACAGGTTGCCCTACAGATACTTTGATCATTAACCGAAAACGGCAAATTCAATACAAACTGCTTATCTATTTTCACTTCATCAAAGCCAAGCTGACTTAAATAAGCAAGTGAAGAATAACCTGTACCAAAATCATCAATCGCGAGCTTTAATCCGATTAAACGGTAGTCATCCAGTGTTGCTTTAATCTTTTTACTTTCTTCCAAAGTTGCTGATTCTGTAAGCTCTAACATCACTGAGTCAGCCGATACTTTTTGCTCATTTAAAATGGTGATTAAAAGCACCGGTAAGTCTTTATTTAATAGATCTTTTGCTGATATGTTAATGGAAATAACGTGATCGGGTATCAGTTTGCAAAACTTCGCTTGCCACTCAATACCTCTTTCAACAACCCATTCAGTCAACTGATTGATCACCCCTGCTGACTCTGCTATTGGAATAAACACATCAGGGCTTACTGCGCCAAATACTGGATGCTGCCAACGCAGTAATGCTTCACAACCCACTACTTTGCCTGTTTTCAGACATATCTGCGGCTGAAAATGCAAGCTAAGTTGGTTTTCATCAATTGCAGTTTTAAGAGCCGCAGCAATAGATAACCTTTGCTCTGAAAGACGCGCACTTTCAGAGTCGAACATACGCCAACGCTCACCTTGTAAACGCTTTTCCGACATCGCTTGTATAGCACATTGAAAAATTTGCTTCGCAGTATTGCCATGCATAGGGTAATACGCAACACCAATATCAACACTGTCGACTAAATTAATCTCTTCATGAGTTAGTCCTTCTTCAAACACGCCATGGATCAAACATGCAAACTGCTCTATGTGACTTAGCTCAAGTTCTCCCATTACTAAACAGCCAAACGTACTGTCATCAACATGAGCGAGCCATGCACTTCTGCTGGCTTGAATTTCGAGTTTCAATGCATTCATACTCTGCAGCTGACTATTTAAAATACTTAATCTTTCATTGATACAAATATTGGCTTGTTCAAAGCCAAAAGTAGAGCGTGCATTTGAAAGTACATGAGCCTTAAATAATAAAACTGAAAAGTGTTGTTTCTGCGATACTTTTTTTACAATTTGCGCGATCAAAAATTGTTTATTTGGCAGTTTAGTATCTACATCATGCAGCATCGAATAACTAAATGCTGAAATTTGTTGGCGATCTTTTAACAACAGCACAGAACAAATCGCCAATGAAGTAATAAGCAAAATGGTATTATGAACGTCATGATAACCAATGCCAAAGCCATTCCAAATGAATAAACTAAATACTTGAATAACGATAGTTAAAAGCATAAAAACACGCAGATGAGTACGGTTGTTAATACGCTTAATCAAACTGTAAAAGATTGCTGCAACAAAGCCCAAAAAGCCCAAACAGCTGACTATAAATAGCCACTGACGATTAAATTGAGGCAATATTGATGAGAGCAAGGCCGCAATCAACAAACAAGCCATCATTGCTTGCCAAGCTTTTTTAAACTTAGCTGTGTAAGTATGAATCGCTAAAAAGTGATATAAAAAATAGCTAACAAAGCACAATGCAAGCTCATTAACAGGCCATTTAGCTTCCCAATCTAAGCCGTCAGCCAGGTAGCTAATCAGGCCGTTATCAATCAAGAAACCGATACAAACCAGTACAAAGTAAGCACTTAACACCATATATTTTGGTTGCTTCGATACAAAGAAGTACATTGCGCTTACTAAGATACATAAAATGAGTACACCTAAAATAGCACCGTAACCTAAAATTGTTTGATGTAAGTTGGCTTCAAATACTTTTGCAGCAACAACTCCCACCTCAATAGTCAACGCCCTATCATGCACAAAATTAACCAATGCCCAGCGATGCCCTTGGCCATGCTCAATCAACCAATGAGGGCGAACATTCGATAAGCTTTCTAGTGAAGCAAGCCGCTGATTATTAGTAGCCTGAAAATTTTCATCTAAAAGATAAAATTTAGCCCATGTTAAGTTTGGCTCGCCGAGAAAAACAACATAGTTTTTGTTCTTAGGTAATTGATATAAATCGATGATCAGCCAATGAGATGTTTTTGCTGCAAGGCGAATCGAGCTTGTTTCTAACGCATTTAATTTTTTTGCATTTTGTAACGATGCTTCGAGGGATTGGCTCAGTTTGGCAAGTGGCTGCTCTGAATCAAGCAACCATACAGGCAAATCTTCATTAGCAGCAGAAACAATGCCGCTGTGTAGCAATACACAACACCATAATATGAGCAGCTTTGTAATTATCCGACTGACTTGCTTGCCAATAAAGTGCATTTTAGCTCCGTGCTTTAAACACCAGCTAAAAGTATGGGGGTGATAAGCTTAAATTGCCAATTATAGTTAACTAAATTAGGTAAAAAGTTTGGCAACAAAATATTATGTGGCACTCAAGCCACATAATATACGATTATTTATTATCATCACTGATACGACTTGCAACGGCCGAATTTTGATCTTTATATTTCGCGTCTTTACGGGTGTTATATGGATTTTCTGCAGGGCTTGTCATGGTTTCAAAGCTCATAGCACCAATTTTCATCATCGGACGAAGTGCTAACGGCAATTTGCCTGAGTTATAAAACTCTAAGACAATATTTCCAGACCAACCTGGATCAATACGATGAGCGGTTACGTGTACCATTAAGCCTAAGCGAGCTAATGATGAACGTCCATCTAACCAACCAACAATATCAGCGGGCAAAGTCACTTTTTCATAAGTGATAGCCAAAGCTAACTCGCCAGGATGAAGGAAGAAAGCTTCTTCTTCTGCAAGCACAATTTCATCACTCATGATTGATTCCATCGCCTTGTTTAGCTGATCTTTTGGACCACTTAAGTCAACATAAGCTGCGGTATGATCTTGAAAGACTCGAAATTTATTGCCCAAACGTAAGTCCACAGTCACACCTGAAATCATTTCTTTACTCGGTGTTGGCTCAATAACAATGCGGCCTTCGTCAATATACTGCTGAATATGGGTGTCTGATAATCTCATTAATTATTCTACCTAAAACAACTTAAACATCTGATTTTAAGCTGAAAAAACACGCTAAGCTTTAAACTAAACACAGCAAAAGTCGCGTGTGTATTAGTAAAGCCAAATGGGGTGGATATAGTGTGACATATATTACACAAATCAACAGCGTGTTGCGCGAATAATTCTCAACAAAATAAGATAAGCCATCTCAGCTAATAACATCAGCTATTTCCGGTTTATCTGAACTGCTGAGTTTTGTTTTAATTCCCAGATTACAGGGAGAATGAGGATAAGTTGTTATGGATTACGTTATTTTATCCGTAATAACATTACCAGCATGCGTTGTCGCAATTTTAATCGCCAAACATTACGCTAAAAAGCACGATTTATGGTATGGCTTTCTCGTTTTTGTAGGTTCACTACTATTAACTAGCTGGTCGGTGGCTGGCTTAGTTGCTAACGAAACTTTCTTTTTTCCGCTACCTTCATTGCTCAGTATTGCCTTTTACTTCTACTGTTTTGGTGAAACCGATATTGTGTTTATGCCAAATTTTTTAATTAATCCTGGCATTGCTATTTTTTGCTATTTTTCTGGTTACTTTTTTTATCGTAATAAACTCTTTTAAAGCCCTGCTATTTTAAATCGATTAGCTTATCTCAATTAGTTTAATAAAAATAAAAGCCGCTCATTGAGCGGCTTTGGTTCTATCAGGGATCATATATTAAAAGCTATAACGGGCACCAATTGTGTAACGAGGTCCGTATTGACGAGCAAATAAGAACTGCTCTTGGTAACGACCGTAGCCACGCTCAGTTTCGTTGTTAAGATTTATACCTTCAAAGAAAACGGTCATGTTTTCGTTAATGTCATAGTTAACGCTTAAGTCCCATTGACCGTAAGTGTCGCCAAACTGTGGTGGCGCATCAGATGAACCTTGTGACTGACCCACACCAATCAAGTACGAATCACGCCATGCGTAAGTTACTTTAACTGACAAGCCATCTTTATCATAAAAGGCTTGGAAGTTAGCTGAATCGCTCAAACCTGATAACGGAGCTTGTTGGGTCAAACTATCAACATCAAATTCAACATCACCATCTACAAATGTGGCATTAACACCTAAACCGAAGCCACTTTCACCAAATAAGTGTTGAACAGCAAGTTCAAAGCCATCGACTGATTTGCTGTCGGTATTTTGTGGCTGAGAAATGTTCCATACCATGAGGGGGTCTGAGCTCGTCGGTTCAATAGCGCCATCCGCATTGCCATAACCAAGCGCTAACATTTCATTGAAAATAGCATCACTCGTAGCCTGCTCTCCGCGCGCTTCAACTGACGCTACAGCCTCTTGGTAACGAGGACCATTTAAGATGTCATGTAAACCATCAATCGTTGTTTCAGTAATTTGTGTTTGAATAAAGTTATCAACGTCTTTTTTGAAGTAGCCAAGCGATGCATAGCTACCTTCGCCGTAGTAATATTCAAGCGATAAGTCTAAGTTAGTTGATTCAAAAGGTAAAAGACTAGTGTTACCTTGGCCACCAGTGCGTGAACCCGGTTTAGGACTACCTGATAAGCTTCGGCCACCAGCAAGGTTACCAAGCGGTGCACGGGCCATGGTTTTACCCCATGAAACACGCCCCACAAGCTCGTCTGTGATCTCAACTTTTACATCGATATTAGGTAACCAGATATCGTAATTACCTTCTTCTTGATAAAAATTATCTGTGCCACCAGTTTCGTACTGCATAATCCATTCAGATGCACTCACCCAGTTCACTTGGCTTTCAACGCGTTGGCGAACCGTACTGGTTACATCCGTTTCTTCATAACGAAGACCTGCGTTAATCTGAACGAAGTAATTAGCTACATCAAATTCCCACAAGCTGTTCACATAAAAACTTTGCGTTTTCTCTTCTACATAGCTTTCGCTGTCGATACCATCAAAGAATGGGTCAATTGAATATTGATTATCACCCAATAAATCTTCGTTTAAAAAAGCAAGCTGACGAGCTAACGCCTCTTCAAAGCTGTAGGTGTAATAGTAATTTGGCTCAAGGGCACTACCACCACCAGCGAACTGGTCAAGCATGTCACCTGTATCGTTATAAGTGAACATGCCATCAGGGAAAATTTCGGTAAATGATGGATTAAAACCCGGACCGCCTCTTAAGCCACTCCATGCAGTAAAACCACCCATGGTTTGCTTGGTATTTGCCGCCCCAATTTTTACTTTTACTAATGGAATTTCGAAGCTTTCATTAAACCAAGTTGTATGAAGCTGGGCTTGCTCAACCTTAGACTCACCTGGCGAATAACTAAACTGGCTGAAGTTTGAATCAATTTCACTTGGGTCAAGTACTGTTGTGCCGTTGTTCCAGTTAACGTATGCGTGCGGAATTTCACCTGTGCGGTAGTCATATACTTTGCTCTTTAACTGGTCAGAACCAAGGATAATTTGACCGTCTGAGCCTAAACCGTCATCTGCACCATTATCTGTTTCGTTTTTCGAATCATGATAATCGAACTCAACTTCCCACTGATCGTTAATTTGCCACTCTAGGTTTAAACCGATTGAACGCGCTTTAACTTCTGTAGTAACACGGCTTGCAGTAAATGAGCCGTCGTTTCCACTGATATCGGCATAAAGTGCAGTACCATTTTCATCAAGCTCATAGCCATTAATGTTACCACCGAACTCATTCCAGATACCCCAACCTACGGTATTCACACCAGTAATAGCACGGCTTGCTGTGTAATCAACTGTTGCAGTAAAGCTTTCAACTGGCGAGTACTGTAAAGTTACTTGGCCATTAGTACGCTCACGTTCAACATCAGCAATACTGTAGTTCATGTCTTTCGGGAAGAAATGATTACCGACACGGTTGCCTTCGCTATCTAATGGACGCGGGTCAATGTACTCTCCTTCATCAAGAGTTGGTAAATCAACATTAGCTTGCCAACCTTGAATATTGGCACTTTGCTGTTGAAAGTCACGTTCTTGATGTGAGAAAGATGCCGCAAAACCAAATGTATCATCAGCATAGGTATTGCTGTACATCGCTGAAAATTCTGGCGTTACATCATCACCTTTTTCATTTGACGAGTCATGAATAGCTTTAATAGACGAGCTAAACTTTTCGCCTGGGCTATTTAATGGGCGAGTTGTAATAATATTTACAGTAGCACCTAGACCACCACTTGGTACATCAGCTTGACCTGATTTTGCTACTTCAAGTGCACTTACACCATCAGCGGCAATATTCTCAAGGGCGTATGAACGCGTATAACCCGTGCCTGGCATTTGGCGACCATTAAGCATTACGAGGTTAAACTCAGGGCCAAAACCACGTACCGTAATTTCGCTACCTTCGCCGTTTGAACGACTCACCGATACACCGGTAATACGCTGTAATGATTCAGCTAAGTTAGTATCTGGGAATTTACCCATCTCTTCTGCTGAAATCGCATCAACAACACCTGTTGCATCACGTTTCATATCCATGGCGCGGATCATACTGCCACGAATACCTTTAATTTCGATAACTTCAATATCGTTATCAGCTTTCTCTTGCTCATCCTGTGCATAAGCCGACATAGTGCCTAGCCCTGCGGTTAAAATCATCGCAACTGACGCTGCAAGAGGTGTTTTAATAAATTTTGTGCTTTTCATGATTTACCTGCTTTTGCAATATGTTGTCATGGATACTGGGTGCTGTAATCAGCACCCATCACTTGTTGCCAATGTTCATTACGGGTTTGCAATAACTGCATTATCAATACGGTAAACCGCACCTTCACCCATCCCCCATGACGGGAACACCATAACAACGTCGATTGCACTAATATCAAGACCTGCACTTAGTAGATCAGCAAGTGTATAGGTATACGTTTGCCACTCACCAACTACAGGCTCGACACCTTCTTGGCTTGCACTTAACGCAAGCTCCACAGCTTGAGCTGCATCGTTTGACTCAATTTTGAATAACCACTGAGCATCTTGGTTGCTGGCGTTTGAAACTATTTTCATTTCAAAGCGAACCACACCTTGTGATAATAAGTGTGAAGCATCAAAGCTTACGCCGTCATCAGCTAAGAAGCCCATAACTGTTGGTTGAGCGCCAATTTGAAACTCTGCAACTGAGCCATGTGCTTCGTCGTCAGTTTCAACTGTTGGCGTACTACCTGCACAACAATCCCAAATACTCCATTGGTCAGCTACATTATTAGCAAATAATGTTAGCTCTGACGCAGCCGTATCTTGCTCAGGTGCATAGATGCGGGCATTGTCAACACGGTAAACCGCACCTTCACCTTGCCCCCATGCAGGGAAAATCATAATTACATCAATTGCACTGACATCTAAACCAGCGTTTAATAAGGTGCTAATTGGGAATGTATAGGTTTGCCACTCTCCAGCAACAGGATCAACACCTTCAGCACTCGTGTTAAGGTTTAATTCAACTGCTGTAGCACCTTCATTTGACTCTACTTTTAGAAGCCAAGGTGCATCTGGCGTTGACGATAAAGACGTGATCTTCATTTCAAATTGCAACATGCCATCATCAACTAATGCTGATGCATCAAACTGGCTACCACTACCACCTGATGAAGTACGGTTGATAAAGCCCATTACTGTTGGTTGAGCACCAATAGAGAACTCAGCTGTCACACCATGCTCTTCATCGTCGACTACTTCGACAGGCGTTGAACCGCCACAACAATCCCATAACGGCCAATCAAGGTTCATTTCATCTGCAAATAAGGTTAATGAAGGTAATGTCGTCGTTGCACCATTGGTGATCTCTACGTTATCAACACGGTAAACTGCGCCCTCACCTTGACCCCATGCAGGAAAAATCATAATCACATCAATCAGTGAAACATTTAGCCCTGCATCTGCCAGTGTTTGCAGAGGGAATGTATAGGTTTGCCATTCACCGGCAACTGGACTTACACCTTCAGTACTCGCACTTAGATTTAACTCAACCGCTGTCGAGCCTTCATCGCTCTCAATTTTAAATAACCAAGGTGCATCTGGAGTTGAAGGAAGCGAAGTTACTTGCATGTCAAAAGTTACATAACCGTCTTCTAACATAGCACTAGCATCGAAAGGTGAGGCTTCTCCGTTTTCATCTGTGATAAAAGCATCACGACTAATGAAACCATTTACAGTAGGTTCTGCGCCAACAACAAACTCAACCACATCACCGCGCTCAGCATCTTCTACTAGCGCAGGTGTTGAACCGCCACAGCAGTCCCATGCAGGCCAGTTAGGATTAAAGCTGTTATCAAAAATGGTGAGTGGCGTTACGGTGCCATCACTCGGTGGAGTCGGAGCTGGTGCTGCACCCTGCACAAGTGCATCTTCTGGATTGTCGTAACCAGGACGAACTGTTTCACAGCCTTTGCCTGTGTCTGGGTTTTGCGAACATTCATAAACACGAACATAGTCAACTTCAAAAGTCTGACCATTTTCGAATGCACTAGCATCAATACCTAAAGCATTAACGTTTTCTGGCCAGTCACCGCCCACTGCAAAGTTAAGAATTAAATAAAACTCTTGATCAAATGGGGCTGTGTCCCAATGAGTTTCTAACTCACCCGTTGTTTGATCAAAATACTCGGTATACCAACCCTTATGTTTTAGAGCAAGCGCCTCACCATTTGCATTGTAAAGTAATTCTGATTTGCGCTGCGTGGCATACAAGTAGTCATCGACGTACCAGCGGATTTCACCCTCTTGCCACTCAATAGCATAAGTATGAAAGTCATCAGCAGGGTTTACACCTTGGTCAAATGTGTAAGCTTTGCCGCTTTGATCGTTATTTGGCCACTCTTTACCATAATGAAGTGTTCCGTAGATGTTTGACTCGACACCATCCTCGGTTGGAACTTTCAAGTTAACCGACTCAACAATGTCAATTTCGCCTGAACGAGGCCAGCCACCGTAAACTTCATCGGTTGGCATCATCCAAAACGCAGGCCAAGAGCCTTGGCCACTTGGTAATTTAGCTCTTACTTCAAAGCGACCATATTTAAAATCAGCTTTGTAACGAGTATTGATACGTGCAGACGTATAAGGTTTTGCTGCCCCTTCTTCTGCAGGTAATGCAACAATATTAAGAATACCGTCTGCAACAAAGGCGTTTTCTTCACTATCGGTATAACATTGTTTTTCGTTATTACCACCACCTGCACAGTCTATTTCGAAATTCCATTTGTTGTCATCTATGGCATCGCCGTCAAAGTTATCTTCCCAAACCATAACCCAATCTGAAACTGGCTCAGTCGGGTTTACAGTATCTATTTTTGTATCTGTGGCAGAGCCACCGCAGCCAGCTACAGTCACTACTGAAAGCGCCATTGCTAGTTGTGTTAAGTGTGTTTTGAATTTGTTCATTGCATTGAACCCTAACATTATGTGTTTGTTAGTACTCAACTGATTCATATAGTATTATTTTAATCAGTTAATTGTAAGCGCTTACAAAACAGGTTAAATAAAAAGAACCATTAATGTAAGCGCTTACATTAGAGTATGGCATGGTTATTAAAACGTCAATAAATTATTAACAATTACTGCAAATTTTTTGACATGTTTTACGTAAATTTAGGCTATATGCTGCTAAAAGCGTGGTTGGGAGTGAATTTAGTACAAAATAATCAATCAAGTCTTTGTTAATAAGAAAAACCCATTAACAAAATCTTTGCAACAATCAATCTTCAGTAATAACAATTTCAACGGAGCTTGTGTGTGACTGCTGATAATACAAGCTACTAGCAAGTACACGGGCAGCTGTTTTGTATGTTTCACTTATTTGAGCCGCGTTATCTTTCGCTATTAAATTGCCCTGCTCTGAGCTTTCACGAATTTCAATGGCCAACGGAATATTAGCAAGTACAGGCACACCATGGCGATGAGCTAATTTTACGGCACCATCTTTACCAAATACATGGTTTGGTTGCCCACAATGGCCACACAAGAAGTAGCTCATATTTTCAATTAAACCAAGCACAGGGACGTTTACTTTATTGAACATAGCTATACCTTTTTGTGCATCGGCAAGGGCTAAATCTTGAGGGGTGGTAATGATCACAGCACCACTAGCAGGCACTTTTTGGCTCATCGTCAATTGAATATCACCCGTACCAGGGGGCATATCAACGATTAGATAATCAAGCTCTCCCCAAACGGTTTCGTTCATTAATTGATTAAGTGCTCCTGATGCCATAGGACCACGCCAAACGGTGGCATCATCACTTGGAACTAAAAAGCCGATCGATTGCGCTTTGAGATTATGTGCCTCAAAAGGAAGTAAGTTTTTATTATCCGCTGTTTTAGGTTCAGCTCCTTGCAGACCTAAAAGTAATGGAATAGACGGGCCATAAATGTCGGCATCGAGAATACCTACTTGTGCACCCTCTTGCTCTAAAGCCGAGGCAAGATTCACTGCCGTGGTTGATTTGCCAACTCCACCTTTACCTGATGCAACTAGAACAATATGTTTAATTTGCTTAAAACTATAAGAATTAGGTAATTTGACTTTGGCGCTAATTGACACAGGCACTGATAATTTATCGGCGACAAACTTTTCAATTTCGTTGATTTCACCACAGCCAGCAAAAGGTAGGCTTAGTTTTACTTGCCAGCTTTTATCGCTGTTTTGATTAAGCTCTTCGAGCCAGCTTTGCTCAATACCAATGGCAAATGCGCTACTACGATAGGCGGCGAAGGCATCAATGATCGGTGCTTTTTCAGTCGATTTACTTGAGAATAGTTTTGACAGTCCAAACATAGCAATAAATTAGCGTTTCTTTGATGAAAAGTGCTGCGGAATTATGTAACATTCAAGGCATTAAAACCAGACAATTAGATAATATCATTGCTTTAGGTTGTATATAAGCAACTCACAATGAATTAAATAATGATATTCGTGCATGTTTGCATCGAACTAATCTCAATTCGGAATGATTATGGCACAGCGAAAGATCCTGATTACTAGCGCATTACCTTATGCCAATGGCCCGACTCACTTAGGTCATTTACTAGAATATATCCAAACTGATATTTGGGCGCGTTACCAAAAACAACAAGGTCATGAAACCTACTACGTTTGCGCGGATGATGCCCACGGCACACCAATTATGCTTAATGCGCAAAAACAAGGGATCACGCCTGAGGAAATGGTTAAAAACGTGAGTGTTGAGCGTCAACGCGACTTTGCTGATTTCAACATTGAATTTGATAACTATCACAGCACGCACAGTGAAGAGAATCGTCACTTTAGTGAATTAATCTACAATCGTTTAAATGAAGCGGGTCACATTAAAAAGCATACTATTTCTCAACTGTTCGACCCAGAGAAAGGTATATTCTTACCAGACCGCTTTGTAACAGGTACTTGCCCTACGTGTAAGTCAGAAGATCAAAACGGTGACAGCTGTGATTCTTGTGGTGCTACTTACAGCCCAACTGAGCTTATCAACCCACGTTCTGTAATGTCGGGTGCTGAGCCAATCTTAAAAGATTCTGAGCATTACTTCTTCGATCTTCCAGCTTTTGAAGACATGCTTAAAGAGTGGTTACACTCAGGTACGATTCAACAAGAAATGGCGAACAAGTTAGATGAATGGTTTGCAGATGGCTTACAGCAGTGGGATATCAGCCGTGACGCACCTTATTTTGGCTTTGAAATCCCTGGTGCACCGGGTAAATACTTCTACGTATGGTTAGATGCTCCAATTGGTTACATGGCGAGCTTTAAAAACTTGTGCGATAAAAAAGGTATCGATTTTGATGCATTCTGGAGAGAAGACTCAGATGCAGAGCTTTACCACTTCATCGGTAAAGACATCATCTATTTCCACAGCTTATTCTGGCCGGCAATGTTAGATGGCGCAAAATTCAGAAAGCCAACAAACGTATTCGCCCACGGTTTTGTGACAGTAAATGGCGCAAAGATGTCTAAATCAAAAGGCACCTTTGTTAAAGCGCGTACTTACCTTGATAACCTAGACCCTGAGTATCTTCGTTATTACTACGCAGCAAAACTAAACAACGGCATCACTGACCTTGACTTAAACCTTGAAGACTTTGCACTGCGTGTAAACTCTGACTTAGTAGGTAAAGTTGTTAACATCGCAAGCCGTTGTGCAAGTTTCATCACCAAGAAATTTGACGGTAAGCTTAGCGACACAGTGATGGATGAAGCACTGTTAGGTGAGTTCCAAGCGGCTTCTGCAAGCATTGCAAATCACTATGAAAACCGTGATTACAGCCGTGCAATTCGTGAAATCATGGCCCTTGCTGATAAAGCAAACCAATTTATAGATGCTAAAGCGCCGTGGGTGTTAATTAAAGACGAAACAAAACAACAAGAAGCACACGATGTATGCTCTCTTGGTTTAAATATGTTCCGTGTACTTATCACTTACTTAAAACCAGTTCTTCCAGGTATGGCTGCTAACGTAGAAGCCTTCTTAAACGACGGTTTAACATGGCAAGGTGCGCAAACAGCGCTTGTAGGTCACGCAATTAATAAATTCAAACCGTTAATGCAACGTGTTGAAATGGATAAAGTAAATAAAATGATTGAAGAATCTAAAGAAAGCCTAGTTGCTGAAAAAGACAAGATTGATCCAAACAGCCCGCTAGCAAAAGAGCCAATCAGCCCAGAAATCGAATTTGATGATTTTGCTAAAGTTGATTTACGTGTAGCAAGAATTGCTAAAGCAGAACACGTTGAAGGCGCAGATAAGTTATTAAAACTAACCTTAGATTTAGGTGGCGAAACGCGCCAAGTCTTCGCAGGTATTAAATCTGCATATGCTCCTGAAGACATCGAAGGCAAGCTAACGGTAATGGTAGCGAACCTTAAGCCTCGTAAGATGCGTTTTGGTATGTCTGAAGGCATGGTATTAGCAGCTGGCCCTGGCGGTAAAGAAATTTATATTCTTAACCCAGATGAAGGCTCAGAGCCTGGCATGCGCGTAATGTAATTGCACAATTACTAGCTACTAAAAAACCGTTGTGTTTTAGGCACAACGGTTTTTTTATGTTGAATGTATGGTTATGAACTTGGGCATGCCGGGTGCTCAGTCAGTACTTGAGTAATTATTTGTCCGAACTGCTGGTGTTGTTGCTCTGTGATAGCAAAAGCAGCATTGTAAGCGAGAGTGTCAGCAAGCTCACCGGTTACTACTTCATAAAAAGTCATTGCGGTAAGTAAGTGCCCTGCATCTGAAGCATGATTACCATCGGGACTGTAAAAATTCAGATCTGGTAATGCAGCTATTGCTTTGTCCCAAACTAAACCGACAGGTGCAACACAGCTTGTTTCTTTTTCGCTAATAGACAAGTGTAATTGATAGACAAGCTCCCCTTCTTTGCTGTCACCTCGCTGTGGATGCTCAGGAAATAAGATGGGTGTGATATCCAGCTCTTTCGCACTTGCAATCAATCGCTCTGCCTCACTCGTAGAATAGCTAACAGAGCCAGACTGAGAATATTTCTGACCTTGAAAAATAGCATGACTCCAATTGTCTTGCTGTAGCTTTTCAACATTGCCCGATTCGTTAACTATCTCATCTAAAAAGCGACCACTGACGGTAAGGGTTGATACTTGAGCGTTGGTTAACTCACTTGAAATGAGCTGTTCAAGCAAATCCCCTAATTTAGCGCTATGGCTATTACCGTAAATAATAACTTTATAGTCAGCACTACCACTGTTATCGACTAGCCCAACAGTTGTATCTGGGGTGGAGCTGTCATGCTCATCGACTTTTGTAGTTTCGCTTTTTGAGCTTGAACCACATGCAACGAGACTAAATGAAATGACTAGTAACAAATAGCATCGAATTAACCTAGCAAGCTTATCATTGATCATATTTAACCTTTTTGGCTTATTATTTTTATGTCGTTAATATTGAGACATAAAACTGTAAATTGCCAATTTTTATACGATTTTCATCTAAGGTGCTAAATATAAATCATGTAAAACTCGCTCTTTTCGAGGTAAATAATAGTCATCATAATCAAGTGACACTATGACTCTTTTAGCTTTACCTAACAACTCACTGCGAGGCACTAAACCAATCACTCTCGAGTCTGCACTATGATCGCGATTATCACCCATCGCTAAATACATATCCTTAGGAATTACGACAGGTGCAAAATGCTGCATCACCGAAGAGGCTTTTGATACCTGGATGGCGTGCTGAACACCTGCAAGGTTTTCAATCAGTGTCTGCTGTTGTTGCTTGTCATCAGTTAATGCGTAATTAAGCGCTTTACCGTTAATAATCAATTTATTATCTACTAAAGTCACTGTATCGCCCGGCACACCAATAACACGCTTTATTAAACGATTATTTGCAGCCTTGGAATCAAATACGATGATATCCCCGGCTTTTGGCTCATCGGTGCGCATAAGCGAAATATGAGTAAATGGCACACGCAGATCATAAGCCATTTTATCCGTTAAAATACGATCCCCTTCGACAATGGTCGGATTCATTGAACCTGTTGGCACTTCATACCAATCAGCTACCGCACTTCTAAAAACACTCATCAAGCAGATAAATACAATCAATGAACGGTTATTTTTCCATACTTTTACAATCCAGTTCATAGTCATTCCTTATTTTGTGGTTTGTTTTACTAAGAGCCTTTAGCTGAGAATTAGTTCTTAACTAAATGTAACGAGATACGTCAAAGATAAAAATATCATACATGATGTTAAAAATATTTGACACAGCAAGCGATGAGTAGTTTACTTAACATCAAGTCAAATATATTTTACATGGGATTATGAAATATGAGCTACAAAGAAATGACAATTTGGGGCACTTTAGTAGTGACAATTGGCCTTTTAAGTTATTACCTCCTAGTTATTAATTCACTACAAGCTGCTGGAAACCTTAGCCAAGATACCATGGTTTCATACTTATATAAGGTCGTTGTTGTAGCGGTAATCTTAGAGATAATCATGCAATCGATACTTGCAGGCATTAAACACAAAGAAGCAGACTTAGGTGATGATGAACGCGATAAGCTCATTGAATTAAAAAGCACCAAACTTGGACACTGGTTTTGCTCTGCAATTATCTTAATGTGTGTATTTCTAACGACTCAAATTGAGCGTGTGTCAGACCGTATGTTGTTACCTGAGGTCTCTGATCTATATAATATTATGCATTTTCTTATTATAGGTTTTTTAATTAGTGAAATTATCACTAATGCTAGCAAAGCGTATTTATATCGAAGAGATAGCTAAATGACAAAACAGCTCAGTAATACCATTCGTGAACTTCGATTTCATCACAATGAAATGACTCAGCAAGCATTGGCAGAGGCTGTTGGCGTTTCAAGGCAAACCATAGTAGCGATTGAAAAAGGTAAATACTCACCGTCCCTTGAAGTGGCTTTTAAGATTGCTCAATTGTTTGATAAGAAGCTGGATGATGTTTTTTCGTATCAATAGACCAACAAAAAAGGTTAGCTATTTAGCTAACCTTTTTTGTTCAGTAAGCATCGTAAAATCTTACGGCTGCTGATTTTTGAACTGCGCTTTGGCTTGTTCAACTTCGTCATCACTGATCCCAACTGATTCAGCCGCTTCTTTAATAAGGTGTGGCTGCGTCATCACTAATGCCATAAGTTGTTGAAGCTTTTCTGGTGGGATACCTAACTGTTGAAACAAACCCATTGCCATCATTGGGTTTTCCATAAATGCTTGGAACAGCTCACGCACTTTTTCGTCACTTACATTGTGCTCTTTGAGCATTGCAATAATTGGGTTCATACTAACCTTTACTTTTAACTACTAATAAAACCAATAATATGGGCAAATTAATGTTATTCAACTAACATCACCACTTTTCCCGAATTTTCGTTGTTATCTAAAATACGATGAGCCTCATTTGCATCTTGCCAATTTAACGTTTTATAGATATTGCAATCCAACAGTCCTTGTGCCAAATCATCATAAAAGCGGGTTATAAACTGCTCTTTTAAATCGCGCTTAAATTCAATTGAACGGTTTCGTAAGGTTGATGCATGAAATGAAATACGCTTACTAAGCAGCCTTGCAAAGTCAACCTCAGCAAAGCGCGCATCTAAAAACGCTAACATCACAATTTGGCAATCCATTGCTGCAACGGCGGCATTTTTGTTTAAATAGCTCCCTGAAACTGGATCAACAATGGTATTGGCCTGTAAATTATTTGCTTTGAAGTATTTTACAAAGTCGGTGGTTTTATAATTGATGGTATGGTCAGCACCCAGCTGTTTGGCATGCTCGCACTTTTCATCGCTTCCGGCGGTGATCACCACTTGAGCGCCAGCGCGTTTTGCCATTTGAATTGCGGCACCGCCTACGCCACTGGCTCCTGCATGAATAAGTGCCGTTTGCCCTGCTTTAAGCTGACCAAATTGAAACAAAGCAGAAAATGCCGTTAAGTAAACTTCGCTGATAGCAGCGCCTTGGGCCATTGTCATTTCATCTGGTAAAGGCATCACTTGCGCAGCATCAACGGCAACATACTCGCTGTAAGCACCGCCCGCACACAAGGCAAAAACGCGTTTATTAAGCCAGTCACCGGATACTGCACTACCTTGCTCAACAATGGTACCGGCGCATTCTAACCCTAGAATTTCACTGTCACCTTTGGGCGCAGGATATTTACCTTGTCGCTGTAAACAATCAGCCCGATTAACGCCGATTGCTGCAACAGCAATAAGAACTTCGTTATCTTTTAGGGCTGGTTTATCTGTTTGCGCAAAATGTAACTGTGAGTCTTCGTGCTTAATATAACGCATATCACCTTCTATTTAATTCGTTGCCAGATCTCAGCTTCGACTAATTTGCCATTTTCATACAAGGTGTGGTGCCACAAGTCACCTTCTATTTTGTAATCAAATGCCATGGTCTTGCCAAGTAATGAAGGTACATTACCATAGGAAAAAGTTTCGATAAATTGCTGGTCTTGCAAAACATATTTGCCGCCACCAGCATAATGAAAGTTACCTTTCTTTTGGGTGATATAGCTAAAATGACTAGGCGTAATCAGCTTTACAGAAGTTATTTCTGGCGCTTTTGCCGTTACATAACCATCACTGGTTGCATATTTACCTTCAACAAATTGCCAACTACCTAATAACGGATTGGCGCTTACCATAGACGAAATAAATAAACTCGATAATAACAGTGTGTTTTTCATAGTGCGTTCCTTAGCAATTTTTTCAATAGCATACGCTAACACTATGTTTCGATTAAACAGTTATAGGTTGAGATTTTTTCATTTGAGCTTTCATCGAAGAAAAGCGCCAAGACTGCTTATAAGGATAAACATCAAGCAATTGCCCATCGTTAATAGCCGCTTGTAATTGCTGCCACATAGTGGCTGTGAAAATATCTTGGTGGGCTGCATTAAAATAATCAAACGCCCGCTTATTGGCGCTAAAAAATACTTTAAACTGGCTCGGAAATACGTCGTTTTCTGCGATATCAAAGTAGCTTTCGCTGCTGAGCTCATCCAATGAGTCATCAGTTTTTGGTAGCTCTCTAAATTGACATTCCGTCATTGGGCAAATTTCATCGTAGTCATAGAACACCACTCTTCCCCAACGAGTGACACCAAAGTTCTTCATCAGCATATCGCCGGGAAAGATATTAGCCCCCGCGAGCTCTTTTATTGCTTTACCGTAATCAACCATGACTTGCTGCAGTTTTCGCTCATCACAGTCATTGATATACAAATTAAGCGGCGTCATTTTGCGTTCTACATAAACATGGCGCAATATAAGTGCATTACCCGAAATTACTAAACTATCACCAATTTGCTGCTGCATTGTCTTTATTAGCTCTTCACTAAATCGACTTAAATCAAACGCTAAATAACGAAATTCGTGTGTATCAACTAGCCGGCCTACTCGGTCGGCTTGTTTAACAAAGTCGTACTTGGCCATGACCTGCTGTTTGGTGGCTGTTTTCGGTGCACTGAATTTATCTTTGATTACCTTATAGACATAATCTGAGCCTGGGGTTGTAAATACTAGCATTACCATGCCCGGCGTTCCTGGCGCAATAATGTATTTATCATCCACAGGGCTATTGCGCGTGGTATCAACTTTGTAACGATAGAACTCGGTTTTAGCATGTTTGATAAAGCCTATGGCATTAAACAACTCAAAGCGTTGCTTATGGGGCATTAAAACACTGAGATAATCAACGTATCGTGCGGGTTGGTCGGTATCGACCATAAAATAAGTACGCGCAAAGCCAAACAATAAGCTAAGTTGGTCAGCTCCCATCATCACAGCATCAATATGCAGACCTTTTTCACTGTTTAACAACGCAATCGCAAATGGCATGTTATCGCCATTTTTAGCAATACATCGACCTATGATGTAACACGCTTTATTTCTGAAAAACAAAGAATTTGCGTATTCAATATAACCATCGTTGAGTGCAAGTAGCTCATAGACTTGCGGGCATTGCAGTTTTGCACCCGCAATTAAAGTACGCTGCAACATGGCAACATCACCAGTAAAATCAGCGTATTGTGAACGAAACACATGGCGTTTTATTAAGCTGCTGATGGCACTTTCAAAACCATTTTGTAAAGAAATGCGGCTAACCAATGAATCAAAAGGCCGCGGCCCAAGTTGATAACGTGCTTTTAGTACAAACAAATGTACATTGCGGATTTTTCGTGAGTCCCAAATAGCACCGAAGGTTGAGTTAAAAAAAGTATGAGCAATCGGCTGATTTTCATGGCTTTGCACCATTTCTGCGTATATTTTTTTGGCTAGTAACCAAATTGCAGGGTCATCTACCTCGCTATAAGCAATAATTTTTACAGCTTGGCTTACCTTTTTTACTTGCCCTTCGTAAACCTGTAATCGCGATTTCATTGCCCCTTGAACTTGATGCCACTGGCGCTGTTCAAAACGACTTTGTGCACCGAGGGTAATATTTAAAAACTCTGCAAACATAGCCTCAAAGCCAGCATACACCGCGCGGGCAAGCTTAGTCGCTACTACCTGATTTAACTGTTCGCTGTGTGATTTAACAGCCAAATGTGAGCTCTGCTGTGGCATTATTTTTATCGCTTATGCTGATTATTTTAGTCGCCTTGTTTACACACAATAGCAAGCGCGCTTTAATTTAGGTAATTAATAAAGATAATAAATAAGATTGATCAAATGAATATTAGGCACGTCGACCTCAACCTATTGGTGTATTTAAATGTCCTCATTGATGAACAAAGTGTGTCAAAAGCCGCCAATAAACTGGCTTTGACTCAACCAGCAATGAGTAATGCCCTTAAGCGTTTACGTGATTTATTTGATGATCCATTATTAGTGAGAGCCGCTGGCACGATGACGCCGACAGCAAAAGCGCTCAGCCTTAAACCTGAAATAGAATCACTGTTAAAAATGGCCGAAGAAATTACTCAGCCAAGTGAAGTATTCGACCCTAGCACAGCTAAAATTACATTTCGGATTATGGCAAACGACTACCTAGAATCAACCCTAATTGCGCCGTTTATCACGCAGCAGCTGGAAAAAAATCCGGGACTTAACTTTGATATTTTGAGCCCAAGCGATGTTAATCTTCAAGATATGGAAAAAGGCACCATCGACCTTGCCATAAACCGCTTTAACGGCCTGCCCCGCTCATTCCACCAAGCCAGTGTTTGGCGCGATAATTACTGCTGCTTAACACACCCAGACAATCCCTACTTACAACAGCAAAATCTTGAAGGCTACCTTGCACAAGAGCACATTTGGGTGAATCGGGCAGGTTGGGGCGTAGAAGCGGCATTGACGAATAAATCAGGTAGTCAAAAACTCGGCTGGGTCGATGAGGCATTATGGCAATTAGAACAAACCCGCAATATTCGCGTATTCACCCGCCACTACATGGTGGCAAGCTTGCTGTGTCAATCACCAAAACTGATTGCCACATTACCTCGTCGACAAGCCATGTTATTAGCAAAACACACTGATTTGGTAATAAGTCCAGTACCTTTTCAAATTGTTCCTATTGAAGTGAAAATGTTATGGAGCCCTTTGTTACATCACGCAAACCCGCACCAGTGGCTTCGCAGAGAGCTACTTGCCTTTGCCAGCACCGTGGCTGATCGCTAAAAACAGCGTAATATTGATAAAATCAATATCAGTTATTGAAAACAACAATTTCATTAATAATGAGTGAAGGGCTAGAGTGAAGTTAAGCACATAAACAAAGAGAAAATGATTATGGAAACTTCAGCGCAATTCACTCAACAGGACGGCCTTTACATTAATGGTCAATTACACTCATTCATCGAGCAACAACTTTGTAAAAAAAGTAATTTACCTTGTGAAGAAATTTACCAAACATTAGCCACTATGGTTGATGAGTTTGGTTGCCAATGCCGTAAAACCAAACATCAAGATGATGATGTTTTACAAGCGGACACACTGTTAAAAGCATACAGCACAGTACGCACTCACCCGCATTGTCATGTTGATGCTCAAACAACAACTGCAGTACTCGATGAATACTGCTGCCAAGTACCAGCTATTTTAGTGGTTGCGTTAATGGACACATTAACAGGCATGACAAGCAATGAACCAGGTGCAGAACATATTTACCAACGTGCAGCACAATTAACAGGTAAACCATGTGTCTACGCAGTTAAAAGCGCCAGTGCCGCATAATATGGTTAATTATTTGAGTTACTTATTCGCGCGATGATGCTTTTTGCAAAATCACTGCAACTAAGCATCGTCGCATCGGCTACTAAATTAGCCAAATCAAACGTCATTTCATTTGCTTTAAGCGTCTCTTCTAGAGCTTTTTCTATTCTATTCGCAGCCTGATGCCAGTCCATAAAACGTAGCATCATTACCGCACTTAAAATACTGCTTGTTGGATTTGCACTGTCTTCACCGGCAATGCGATTAAATGTGCCATGAGTCGGTTCAAAAAAGGCTACTTCATTATTTAAGTTTGCCGCAGGCATAATTCCTACCCCACCGACTTGTGCTGTTAACATATCAGCTAAGTAATCGCCGTTTTGATTGGTTGTTACCACCACATCGAATTGCTCAGGAGTGAGCAGCGCTTGTTGTAACATGTTATCGGCAATGACTTCTTTGATGATTAAATCATCTTGCTCTTCACGTTTGATAACTAACCAACGACCATTGTCATGCGCTATAGCGTTAAACTCTTGCTCAGCAAGGGCAAATGCCCAGCGTTTAAAAGCGCCATCGGTAAATTTAAGTACATTACCTTTGTGCACCACAGTCAGTGATTCACTGTGCTCTTTAAGGGCAAAGTTAAGGGCATAGCGCATCAAGCGTTCTGCCGCCTCTTTCGAGCTGTTTTTAATACCAATGCCGCATTGGTTATCAAAACGTAGTCGGGTGACACCCATTTCTTGACACAGAAAATCAAGCATCCGCTCGTTGTCAATACTGCCAGCCTGCCACTCAATGCCTGAATAAACGTCTTCTGAGCTGTCGCGGATTACTGTTATTTGGGTTTTTTCAGGTTCTTTTAAAGGTGATGGTAAGTGCGGATAACTGCGAATGGGCCGCATGTTAACGAATAAATCCATCTCATGACGAAGGGCCACATTTAAAGAGCGAAAACCACCGCCGAGGGGGGTTGTTAATGGCCCTTTTATGGCAATTTTATACTGTCTAACGGCATGTAGGGTTTCTTGCGGGAACCAGTCGCCATCGTAAAGCGCAGCTGCTTTTTCGCCATTGAACACTTCCATCCAATGTATTTGTTTATCGCCTTGATAAGCCTGATTCACTGCAGCATCAACAATATCTCGCATCACCGGGCTGATATCTTGACCAACACCATCGCCTTCAATGTAAGCAATAACCGGGTTATCAGGAATATGCCATTGACCCTTACTATCGATAGTAATTTGCGCGCCATTCGAGGGTACTGAAATGTGTTGATACTGCATCATGCCTTCCCAGCAAGGTGTTTTAATAATATTAATATCAAGAAATAGCTAATTTGTCTGTGCTTACAAAGAAATAGCGGCTATTCAAGCAATTAATGCGTCACTTTAGTAAATTCACTTTCCATTGCATTGAATAATGAAAAAATGAGCTGAGTGTCCAGGGTGACCGTATCGTTTTTTAGCGCAGTATCAACGGCAACCGCTTTAACATAGAGCATTTCACATTCGAACATGTTTGCAGCGCCTTTAAGCATATGAACATTTCTGCTTAAGCCATCAATATCCATGTTTTTATATTGCTCACGCATTTCTCGATATTGTTCTTCAAGGCCCTTTATATAATCATCTTTAAGCGCCTGAAACTCTTTTTCAGGTAATTTAATATCAGCTAATTCATCACAATCTAAGTAACTGGCAATTTTATGACTAAACGCATTTCTATCAATTGGTTTGGCTATTAAATCATTAAACCCTTGCTTCATATAACGGGCAATTTCATGCTTCATGGTATTAGCTGTAAGTGCAACGATAGGAACGCTCACTCCTGTAGCTTGCATCATCTTTAATGCTTCTTGGCCGTCCATGATTGGCATTTGAATATCAAGCAAAATAAGATCAAAACTCTCTTCTAGGGTTGCTTGGACTGCGTCTTTGCCATTTTCAACGGTTGTTACAGTCAGTCCCATACGCTCTAATATTCGCGCAATTAAACGCCGGTTGTCTGGGTGGTCTTCAGCAAGTAGTACCCTACCCTTTAAGTTCTCAGGTGCATCAAGCTTACTAAACGGTGAGGTTTCAACTAGTTTGACTTCACTCATATCATTGAGCCAACGTGTATTATCTGTGGTATAAACCGACATGGTAAAAATAAATTCACTGCCAGAACCGACATTACTTTTAACACTGATATCCCCATCCAATTTTTTGGCGAGGCTTTTAGAAATATTAAGGCCAAGACCAGTGCCGCCATATTGCCTAGAAATACTTGAATCCGCTTGATAAAAGGCACTAAACAAGGCTTGTTGCTCTTTGTCTGTCATGCCGATACCGGTATCTTTTACGCTTATCGACAACTTATCGTTATGACAGCTCACCGTTAAGGATATACGCCCGACTTGAGTAAACTTAAGGGCGTTGGTTGTTAGGTTTAATAAGATTTGCCTTAATCGACTCGGATCAGTAATTAGGTAGTCTGGCAACGGGAACTGATAATCAACACTGAACTTTAAGCCCTTATCACGGATTTGCTTGCCAATAAGTGACTCAATATTGGCAATCGTGGCAAACAAGTCTGTTTCGACTAAATCTATTTCTAGCTTGTTGGCTTCAATCTTCGACATATCGAGTATATCGTTTATTAATCCAAGAACATGGCGGCTATTTTGCAATATAACGCCAATCCCATGGTTGCGCTCATGAGGCTTAATGTCCCCGAGCATAATGCCATCTGCATAGCCAATAATTGATGTCATTGGGGTGCGAATCTCATGACTGATATTCGCTAAAAAGCGACTTTTAGCTTCATTCGCATCGCGAAGCTCAGAGGCAAGCTCTTCAAGCTCCAAGGTTCTTAAATGTACTTTTTCTTCTAGATTTTTATTGAGCTCTACGTTGTCATCGTGAAGCAGCCTAAACTTATCGGCCACAGCAAACGCCAGCAACATGGCGTCCATGGCTGTGCCTATCAACCCCAATAAATATAAATTAATGGAAGTAGCTGGCAGCAAGCCTAAATTAGTTAAATTACCCACCATATTCGGTAGCATCATGGCAATGTAAGCCAGCACAAAATAGCGTGCTGGCTTAAAGCCAATGAGCATACAGCGAATACCTATGTATAAGCCTAAACATAAAGCAACACCCGTTACTAACGTTGACCAATAAAAACCAAAGCTTGGCCATAAAATACAAAACGGAATACCCAAAGTGGCAATTACACCCACCGTGAGTGATAATTGCGCCAGTTTCGGAAATGTTTCTTTGAGTTTAAGTAAGTTGTTGTAAAACAGAATATTGGTTAATGGTGTGAGGGCAAAGCCGAGCCAGTGAAGATGAGGATTATAGTAACCAAACAGCTGATCAGAAATATGGAAAAAATGGCTCCAAGCAAACACCCAAGATGCAGTAAATAATGCGTAGTAAAGGTGTGTGACATCACGGGAAACCAAGTAAATTAATAAATTATACAAACCAAGTGCAATGCCCACCCCAAAGCACAGCATCATGATCATATTTTCAACGGTTATGTTCTGAAAATAATCTTGATAAGGCGTTAATACCAGCTTTGCGGGAGTATAAAAGTAGTCACTCTCAAAATAAGTGATTAACGTGTAGTGCTTACCTTTTTCAAGAGATAAACGATTGCCATAGTGAAAAGCAAATTGGTTAGGCTCGACCCCACCGGTTACAAAGTGCTGTATCGGGGCACTTGGATCAGATATATCATAAATGCGGCTTTCTATTTTCGAAACCAAAGTGTTATACGGATAGAGGACTAAATCTTCGATATCACTTTGATTTTCAATTTCAACAATTAACCAATAGCTACCGCCGACAGAGCTTATTCGAGATTGCGGTTTTTTGCTGACTCGCCAAGCATCAATCGCAGCCACAGATTGCGGGAACATATTATCGTTCGCCATAAACACTTCACCTACATCATGGAGGTTTTGATCAGCTACAGCATCAGTGTAGACAAACGTATCTTGTGCATTAGCCGAAACACTTAATATAAACAATAACAGCAGAGTACTTAAATACAGCTTTAACCGCATTCACAAAACCCCTGTACCATTGTGGTGATGGCAACGACTAGAATTGTAGTGAAACATCAAAGCCATAGCGACGCCCTTCCCCTTTAAAGTCTTCAAGCATGCCTAGGAACGAACTTAAATCGAACTTTAACTGACTATATTCAGTATCAAATAAATTTTTGCCCCACAAAGTAAATGACCAATTATCAACATCGTATTTTAGATGCGCATTCACAATGCTAAAGCCGTCTTGGCGAGCATATGGGTTCATGTTCTGATCAAAATAAAATTCAGACTGATAATCGTAAATAATGTTTGCCGATAACGGATACGACGCCAAGCTGGTATCATATTTTAATCCCGCTGATACATTCCATTTAGAAGTAAATGGTAGTTGGTTATCGGTAATACTATTGCCAAGAGGGTCAACGTATTCTTCAAATTCAGCATGGGGGATATAACCTACTGAAAGTAGCATGGCTAATTGCTTAGTTGCTTGGTAATTAATTTCAGTTTCAAGACCATAAATAGTTGAATCAGCAACATTTTCAAGTAATTGCACAGGAGGCATTTGCGGTGTTTCTGACGCTTGGTTCATAAACACCTGTTGGTCGTTATAATCATAGTAAAACGTTGCCCAATTCATTCTTAATTGCTGGCTAGGCCAGAACGACTTCAAGCCAACTTCATGGGCATTTAAGCGCTCTTTGCCGTAGTTTGCTAACATTGCTTGTTCTTCAGATGATAAAAAGCCACCATTGTAGCCGCCACTTTTACTACCATTTGCAAAACGATAATAAAGATTGCTTGCATCTGAATAACGATAATTAATTGCAAATTGCCCGCTAAAGCCATTATCTGATTGCTCATCCGTGACGCGATAAAATGGTACAAGCACACCGTCTAAGTCGTTCACATCAAGCACCGTATTTAACGTGGCGATTGAGTCATACTCAAGTGACTCATAGTCATATCTAAGACCCGCGG
This sequence comes from Pseudoalteromonas sp. Isolate3, assembly GCF_022398505.1. Lineage (NCBI taxonomy): Bacteria > Pseudomonadati > Pseudomonadota > Gammaproteobacteria > Alteromonadales > Pseudoalteromonadaceae > Pseudoalteromonas > Pseudoalteromonas sp. Isolate3. The sequence continues at coordinate 27,174 of NZ_JAKEVN010000024.1, forward strand.
TGATCATCCATTTATCTGCGACAGGCACTTCAATTTGGCTAAATACTGCCAAATTTTGCATCTCGATTTCGTTATCGTAGATAAAGGTCGCGGTTAAGTTTGTGGGTAAAATGCCACGAAAATCGCGCAAAATATCATTTAAATTATCTTGCTCAATTGTTTCATCTGCAAAATACACCCCACTGGTTAACGTGTAATCAGCAAATTCGTTAAGTAATCTGAATTCTTGGCTAATTAGATGTGTATCTAACCCTAATACTCCTTCACACAAGCGAGCTGGCGAGCCATCGCAATTAAAAGCATGGCTTCTTTCGAGATCGTTAAAGCTCGAAAGCGTTGTAAAAGTACTTTGCTCGTTTAAATGCCAATTTACTTCAGCAATAAAGCCATAGCCATCAGATTTATGAGGCGAGTCATTATTGACGCTTACCGCAAAGAAATCATCACTGCCATCATTAAAACCAAAGTTATCAAAGCAGCGTGTTGAGCCTGCATCTGCTGGTGAACACAGCTCACCCGTTAAAGGGTTGGCGACAATACCAATACTGCCAACAGGCTGGGCAATACCATCCCAGTCTTCAATATGCGCTTGCAGGTAAAGATCAACCTCATCCCACTCAGATAGAAAAGACACACGGGCATTTTTTTGCTCCATACCTGCTGTTGGTGAGTCTGTATAGATATTATTTGTTGAGTACTCGTAGTCTTGATAGTTAACAGCAATACGCATTGCACTTAAATCTGATAGTTGTTGGTTCCACATACCATCGATGCTAGTAGCGTTATTATTGGCAATGCCTAATGTCAATGAACCATAGCTATCAAACTCAGGGCGGTTTGAGCGAATCAGAATTGCACCACCGGTAGAATTGCGCCCAAACAGAGTGCCTTGTGGGCCGCGTAAAATATCGAGCTGTTCAATATCGTATAAGTTAACAATTTGATTATTGGCAGACCCCACCGCAACGCCATCAATATACATAGCGACAGGTGAAGTGTTCGCCGTATTGTAATCAAGTAACCCTACCCCTCGAATACTAACAGCAGGTGGCGTTCCTTCTGCGGCGTTTTGGGTTATTTTTACATTTGGCGCAAACAAACCAATTTCAGTTGAATCTTTAAAATGCTGAGCTTTTAAAATTTCGCCATCCACTTGGCTTACCGCTACACTCACGTCTTCAATTGCTTGCGGACGTTTTTGTGCATAAACGCTAATAACTTCCATGTCTTTTTCAATCTCAGCTCCTTGTGCAACAGCGCTTGCAATTACACATGCCGCCAAGCTGGTGCTCGACAACATCATAAACTTAGGATCTTTCAGAAAGGGACGCTTCATTAGCTTTTAGACCTTAAAAGAGGGAAACTTGTTAAATTGTTGTAATTTAGTAGTAAGTATAGACCAAACAATCAATTAAAGTCGCATATAAATCATGGAATTTCATGACTTATATGCATACTTATTTACAACTTTACTCACACTAACCTTTTTCGAATGCGTGCTCTCCGCTGATCTTAGTTGGCCAACCACATATTGCCCGCGCTGTTTGCATACCGGCCATGACCGCAGCCTCAACACAGCCTGCATTAACCCCTGTTTTTATCCAGTCGCCAGTGATGCGTAAATTGACAAACTGACTGCCATCTGTAGCAAGGCGGTATTTACTCGAATCAACCACAGATAAAACATAACGCTCACTAGGGTCTACATTAACGCGCCAATATTGCTGCTCAAGTACAGGTAAAATGCTGTGTGGATCACTATAAAAAACCTGCCAATCAAACTTGTTATCAATATAGGCTTCGGGCCAAAGTGGCCGCATATCTGCGCTAAACAAATTATGCATATTCAATTTGACTTCGGCTTTCATTTGCTCTGGGAATTGATGTGCACTGGCAGGTGGGTAGTTTTCGCAGCTAAACGCACTGCAAAAATAGGCAATGTTCACTGGCGCATTTTCACTTGGCCAATCTTCTTTATCTAGCAAATTGCCCATTGCGGCCCAAGTATCAAACGGCTCAACAAAGCCGCTTAAAATAGGCCCTTCATCAGCGGCATTAGTTTGCGTAAAGCCAAGTTGTGGATCGGTTTTATTCAACCATACTTGGCAAGCCTGGATCGCCACACTTTGCACTTTTGTTGCTTGTTGAGAAAGCGCGTAATCTACAGCTAATAGTTCAGAAGCAACGTGCTCAAGTGAGGCAACTGAGACACCTAAAATCAGTGTATCAAAATCAATACCATGGCGAAGCGTCACTGTTGGCAATGGGCTACTAAAGTGCTCTTGATAGACCTCAGGCCAATTACTCCAAAATGACTCTAAATTGATCTGATATTCTTGTAATAAATGCGCTTGTTCAGGACTGATTTGCTCATACAATGGCTCACTAGGCCAGCAAGGTAGCTTTTTTACATCAATAAGCGGTTCATAATCTTGGCCAATTAAACTCACCTGTTGGCAAAGTTTAATTTCACTTACCAGCGGCTCACCTTGGTCATTTTGTCCTGCCGATAAGTTAGTTAACTGATGAAAAAACTTAAACTTAACGCCGCGCTGCTTTAAAAGCTCATAAATTGGACCGAAAATGACATCGCCCATCCCTGCTTGCATTTTCCACATCACGCCACCTTTATAGCAAAGGCCTATTCGTAACATGGCAAGGGCGGCAACGCCGGCTTCAACATTGGGTTTATTAAAGTCTCCTTTTGGGTAAGCGAACACCAAATCATAAAAGCCACGTACTGGCGCTGAATCGACGCTGTAAGTTTTGTTAGCACCATTTTTTTCTAGCCACTGACGAAAATCGTAGCAATTAATGACGCCAAAACCGTCTCGATAGACCTGGTCTTTAATCAGTCCTGTGAGCATTGCAATAGCAAGATCGGCGCAAATATAAAGTCTACGCAACTCTGGGTTGTCCTCCAGTAAATCAATCACTTGATCTTTGAACCAACGTTTTAACTTTCTGACGATATACCAAATCACCAAGCGATCAGCTTGCTTATCGGTGTGCGTAGCCTGCTTTTCAGTGAACTGTAGCAAATGGGTTATCAATGTTCGTGGGTTCGAGGCAATTTCAGTTGCGCCTGCTTCAATATCATCAATAAACTGCTTTGTGCCATTTAAATGGGTATCAATATCTGCTTTGATTTCTTGATACATGTGCTTGAGTAACGATTGATCCCGTGATTTTTTAGTCACTAACGTAGTTTGAGCATGTTGCTGCTGACAAACATGCTCAATGCCTTCGGTCCATTTTTTTAGCCATGCTAATGTCATGGTGACAAAGTCCCACACTGTTATATCTAGGCTGCCATCAGCGGGGTTACCTGCAACGGTTGGAAAATCAATCGGCCAAGTTTGCCATTCGTTATCAATAAACTCTTGTAAGGCAATAAAGCTGTGTGGTTTAAAGGCCTGCTGCCAAGTAGCCAATGAACAACTAGCGGGTCTATTGAGTGAATTATATACACCTTCTAAGGTGCGAAAACTATTCACGTATGCGCCAAACCAAACATGTAAACCATGCTCTTCAATTCGCTGTCCGAAATGGGCGTTACGGCCACTTGCCCCTTTCCCGCCAAGACGCCAGCCTTGTTGATAGACAGTAATTTCGCGCTGGCTTTGCCAATTAACTTGCTCGGTTAAGTACACAGCCGCAGTCATCGCTGCAACACCGCCCCCGACAATAGTGATTTTTTCTTTTTCCATGGTCACCTCTATGCTGGTAACAGTTGTGTTGCGCCAAGCTGGTCAAAATCCATATTGACGTAAAAAGGTAAATGAACAACTTGCTTGCCAAGTGCGATGCCAAACATGTCATTTAAAGGAAAACTCGCAAGCGCTTTTACATCAAGACTAAAATCATTGTGTAAAAGTTTTAATTGGTGGATTTTTTTGATTAGTGATGGCGAATGAACAACGCTCTGATAAACCGCTTTTTCTCCTACACCATCAGGAAATTGTTTAAATAAAATCTGATCCATCTGCGGGTGTATAAATCCCTCTAACAATTGTTTAAGAAGTGATATGTCAATGCCTTTAATTTGCGCATCAAACAAGTCTGTTACGTGTTTAGAAAATTGCGATAAGTTATCGAGTAGGTTTTCACTAGTAATTGCATCTGTCTGCTCAATGCTTAATAGCTCATGCATTGCTAATTTAGAGTCAGGGTGAAATACATCAAAACATTCTAAAGTTATACTAAAGGGCCCCGCATCACTCACAGCTGTAGGCATTTGGTATTCACATAAGTATTTATTGTAACCCCAAGCCTCTCTGCCATTAATTAAGGCATAGATATTATTCACACTAATAAAAGCCGGATACCAATATAAGTGGCTAATATCACCATCTTGCATTTTTGCTACTGGAAGCCAGATGATAATATCTGTTTCTTGCATCCAACCATGATCTAAAAACGGCGGTGTTAACGAAGAAATTTTCTCAATATCAGTGAAGGTAAGTAAGCAATAGCTACCTAATACATTGAACGAGACTGATTCAGTAGCAAGTAGGTTTAAGGTTGCATCAACATACTGCTGCATTTTTTGCTCACACCCAGAGACAAAAAATCCATACATTTGTGCATTGATCATTCGACAAGGTGGTTTAGCAACCGGGTTAGATAAGAAGTGGCTGTAATTTGCTTGGTCCGTCATAGTCATTACTTATATTATTGTTTAGTAATGACTATAGACTAATTTTTAATCGTTGGTGACAAGTTCTAGGTTACAACTTTCTTTTAACAGTTGTTCTGTAAATTGCTGATAACCGAGCTGATTAAAATTCTCAGATAACGGATTCATAAAACCATGACCAAAGTCGGCTATTTCACAACTTACCTTAGCTTTATTTTTTAATGTTGCAATCACAGGCTCAATATCAAAATGTTCTTCACTGTGAGGAAAAATAAATCGACAAGGAACGTTAGCCTCAAGCTCAAGATGATGTCTAACTTGGGATGGGTAAAAGGCAATAATTTTTTTAATAAACGAATTTTTTAACTCTGCTTGAGCTCGCCAAGCGGCAGCTGCGCCCGCACTAAATGCAATAATCGTGGTTGGCTGACGAATAGCAGCCATCTTTACATGCACCCTTTCAAAATAATTATCGTGGCCGCAATGAGTTAGAAAATGTTGGTATTGAAACTGCTCGTTAATCGGGAGCTGAATTTCTCCCAAGTAAGGATCACAAAGACTCACTTTACCGCGAAGCTGCTGAGCAAGCAGCGATAGATGCGCTGTTTTACCGAATATATCTGATACTAAAAGGTAATTCATAAGCATACTTCTTATTATTATTTTGTGCCTAATCACAATACGCCTGTTTCTGTTAAACATCCAGAGATTATTTTTGATGTTTAAAAAATAAACCTTGCGCTTAATTGATTCTTACAGTACTCTGATTGTCTGGTTTTTAGAAACCACGCGGTTAACCCCTTACCTTGATCCAGTAATTCCCGCATATTCGTATAAATACTTGCAGCTTGTTCACTAAATGACATTTTGATGAATTTTCAAATCATCACCAAACTGTCACAAACTTAGTCGACACTGTTAGCAAGACAACAAATGTCGGTCTGTATTTTTTAAATGCCTATTAAAGCTCTACAGACACAGACAAAAGAAAAAGTGAGTTTTATTATGTCATATAAATACAACGGATCTTTGATCCAGATCGCACATCCAGTGCAATCAATCTCGGTAAATAAACAGCGTGTAATTTTTAGCGACACGCAGGGCTTAAAAAATGCCATCTTCCAAAAGGCGAGTGATGCACGCCAATTTGTGAAGTGGTTAAAAGCCAACTAAACCCTACCGATAAACGCCAGCCAACAAGCTGGCGTTTTAGTTTTCACCACCAGCCAGCATAAGCCTATATTCCTGCTACACTTATATTTTAGTTCCTAAATAGGTAGTAACTATGCGTAGTGTGTGGTCTATTTTACTATTACTTTTTTGCTTGCCAGCTTATGCAAATAAGCAACCTAAAGCCATTGAGTGGATCATGGTTGATTTTGCCCCCTACTACATCATGCATGATAAATATGAAGGCACAGGTCGTGATGAAAGTGTGATCAAATTATTAGAAAAAGCACTGCCTGAGGTTTCATTTAAACGCACTTTATTGCCAGCCAGTCGTGCTGTGCATGAACTATCAAACCCACACAATAATTACTGTATGCTGTCGTTATATCAAAACGAGCACCGTAAGCAGCATATTCAGTTTACTGAACATTCATCAACTGTAGGTTTGTCGCCGTCTATTGCAATACGTAAAGAGTTAGCCGCAAAACTTAAGCTAGACTCAACAAAACCTGTGTCACTTAAATCATTACTAGCCGAAAACCTTGCTTTAGGGGTCTCTATGAGTCGCTCTTTTGGAGCAAATATCGACAAAGTTATTAACGAAAGTCATGACGCTAATATTATCTCACGCCCCGGCAGAGACACCCTCGCAAGCTTGACTTATATGCTACAAAAAAAGCGTATTGATATATTACTTGGCTACCCAAGCGAGCATTATTACTTGGCTCACTCCATGGGCTTTGAAGATGAACTAACCCAAATCACACTTACTGAAGCACCAGCGTTAAGCATTGGCTATGTAGGCTGCACTAAAAACAAGCAAGGTGAGGTAACGGTAAAATTATTAGATCAAACACTTGAGAAAATCGCTCATACAGATGCTTTTCATGATGTGTTAGTGCGCTGGCTACCTGATAATTTGCAGCCAATTTTAGAAAAGAGATTAAAAGATAGAAACGAAAGTGCCGCTCACTAAGCGGCACTTTTATTAATTAAACATTGATAAACTTACTTACGTACGCCTTCAATAAATAAACCTATATCAACATGTGTCGAAGCAGGACCAAGGTTGTAGTCGATACCATAGTCAGCTAGTTTTAGGCTTGTTTCGCCTTCAAAGCCAACACGATAACCACCCCATGGATCTTTACCTTCACCAATTTTATCAATTTCAAAGGTAATGGTTTTAGTGACACCATTTAAGGTGAATTCACCCGTTACATCAGCTTCATCACCGTCTTCATCAAATTTGATTGAAGTACTTTTAAATGTTGCGGTTGGGTACTTATCAACATTTAAGAAATCTTTGCTACGTAAATGTTTGTCACGCTCAGCATGATTTGAGTCGATGCTTTTAGTTTCAATCGTTACATTGATTTTAGACGCATTTGGCGCTTTATCGTCATAGCTAAAATCACCTGAGAAAGTATTAAAACGACCATGTAACCAGCTGTAACCTAAGTGCTTAATTTTAAAAGTTACAAATGCGTGCGCACCGTCTGTATCAATAACGTAGTCAGCTGCATTTGCGTTAGCAGTTGAGAAAAGTGCAGCACTTAGTGCTGTGCTTAATAGTAATTTTTTCATGTTAATCATCCTTCAATGGTTTGATCATTCTAATTAAGGTTTTATCTTTATCGATAAAATGATGTTTTAGTGCCCCTAAAGCATGTAAAACAACCACAGCTATTAGCCCATACGCGGCATAAAAGTGAATTTTACCTGCAATATCTTCTTGATTCGCGACCGACTCAGGTAGTGCCGGTACAGCAAATAAATTAAATACTTCAATTGCACGGCCATCGGCCGTAGAGATTAAATAGCCAGATGTCACAATGACAATTAAAGCTAAATAAATCAGTTTATGTACTGAGTGTGCAACCCGATTCATTGCTTTCGAGCTACCTGCAACAGGCTCAGGTTGAGTATCTAACAAGCGCCAACCAAAACGAAACAACAATAATGCCGCTAAGGTAATACCCATGCTTTTATGCAAGTCCAAAGAGCCTTTGTACCAAGCGTCGTAATAGGTTAGCTCAACCATATAAACGCCTAAGCCAAATAAACCAAACACCCCAAGTGCCATTAACCAGTGCACTAAGATGGCCACCCAGCCATAACTTGACTTTGAATTCTTTAACATACTCATTTCCCATGAGAATCGTGAAACTAAATACAGATTAACCGATGGGTTAAATAATGAAAATAGCGTAAAACGAACAGCTTCTGTGCATATATGCACACACAAGGGGAAAGAGAAAAGGTGCTAGGTGCTAGCAGATGATGGAGAGCTTATTACCGCAATATTAAAATTGTATCTTCAGTAAAAAACGAATGTAGTTTCGCTAAGCTGGGCTGGTGGCTGAATTTGACCGATTAGATACTTTTTTTCGAATTAAATTTGCTACTGGCTTTTCAAAAAATTGATATGAAATAGCTGCTGCTATGACACTCAGCAGCAGAGATAGCAAGAGTTTTAGCTCAATCGAGGCGTCTAATTGGTTCACTTTTGCGATTATTGGCATATGGAGCAAGTAAAGCGAATACGATATCTTACCAATAAAATCACCAAATCGATTAGCGAGCAATACATTATTGTCTGGCACGAGGAAAACAACACAAAAGAAAACAGAGCTCATTACAAGCAGAACTTCATAACTCAACCACATTCTTACCTTATCAGCAGTATTTATGGGAGAAAATGCTGGGTACAGCAGAGGAATAAAACCAAGCGTTAATACAAACCAATGTTTTCGCAAGTAATATGGAATAGTTAATGAACGATAGTTCATGCCCAACATAACCCCGACAAAAAAGAAGGGGAATGTCCTCAATACACTAAACAGACTGTATGGAACACCATTTATATCACCATAAATACGTGGATAATTTGTAAAGAACAACAATAGCATTACAGCTAAAATTGAAAGATAAATATACCCTGTTCTATTTTTCGCCATTGCCCAAAAAAGTGTAAATATAAAATAAAAGTGTATTTCTGGCGGTATTGACCACAGAACACTTTCGCCATAAATAAACAGCAAATGGGCTAATAAGGTCTCGGTATCAGGAATGTTATAAAGAACAGAACACCCATTATTCGATAACAAGTAAGAAGCAAGAACAACCACTAAATACAGAGGAATAACTCTAGCAAAGCGAGCAGAAAAATAGCGGACAATATTATCTTTGTTAAAGCCTTTTTCTATATATAGATAAGACATCAAAAAGCCACTAAGAAGAAAGAAAAGCATCACCCCATATGCCCCTGAGCCCCCTCCTAACACACCACCAAGCCAATTAGTTATGTCGCTAAAATGAGTGAAAAAGACAATGAGCGCAGCTAAAGCACGTAGTGAGTTAAGTTTTCTAATTTCCAAAATACGTCCTTGGATAAATGTAAGAACTTATATTAATGTTTAATCGAGCTTTGAATATCTCGTGAAATTGAATAGCTATAAGATTTAACTCAGCCGATTTCAAAAGAAGTAACACCAAAAATACGATTTAATGGCAAGCTCGGACATTCGCTGGTATACATTCTGGCGGTTTCAAATGACACCTGCATGTTGTATTTCTGTGCTAAAGCGACAGCAGCTTGATTGATTTCTGGCGTATCAAGGAAAATAACGTCGGATGCACTCGCTTTAGATTTTAAAGCAAGGAACAAAGATTCGGCCAATTCTGGTGAGTCGGCAAATAAAGGGCCAATTTTAAAGCCGTTTTGGCATTTGCGAATTACGCCGTACCCTGCCAATTTCCCGTTATTCATTATGCCAAACGCGTCGCACTGGGGTTGGCTTAACCATGCTTTATTAAAGTTTGACCTATTTACAGGGAAAAATGACTGTTCGTATGCGTCAATGATTTCGAATGGCACAGCATTAAGATCAACAATGTCAGCATTTTGAGGCGAACTACCACCGCCAACTCCTGCAAAGCGAATATTGCGATAGGCCAGATTAAAACCAGACTTTTTATAGTTCTCTTGCTGCTCCACCACACCATCAAGGCCAATATTCAACCCTTCAAGGCGCTTTAACGCAGCATTCCAAATTTGCATTCCGTAACCTTTGCCACGGTAATCAGGTTTAACAATGTAAAAGCCGATAAAGCCAAATGCATCGTGGTAATTAATGGCAGAAATTGTCGCTATAGGCTCATCGCCAAGAAAACCAACAAGAAATCCTTCAGGATCAGCAGCAAAATAACACTCTGCATCATTAAGGCCTGGATTCCAGCCTTCTGCTGCAGCCCAATCAATCATGAGTTCAACTTCCTTCTTGGTCATGGTTTTGATTGTAAAGTGTTTACTCTGCATCTGCTTTCCTTAAAAAGTTGAAATACCTCTAACTCAATAGCTATTTGTATTATGATGCCACTCAAAATACATCTATTTATTAAACGCATACCTAAATCTAGCCGCTATAAAAATGTATAGTAAATTTCATAGCAGCTATATTTTACTTGCTGTTATTTCAATCCTATAAACTTCAACACCCTCAGTACCAACCTCAATCGTTGCAGGTTTATTAAGGTTTACCATTAACTTAGGTTCTTGAAATTTATTGTAAGAGCCATTTTCAAATTTATATAGTGTTGATGTCAGTGTCACAATTTGGTTGTTCAACGAAGGGGTTACATCAAATTTAAGAATGCCATCTGCAGTCACTGTTTGAATTTTGTCTTCTTCAGTTTTAACTGCGTGCGTTTTTACAAGTTGGTTATTCAAATAAAGGTTAAGGTCTAATTGCAAATTTTCTGCAGCAGAGGCTCCAAATGCCGCGAGAGATAACAGTACCATTCCTAACTTTTTCATTATATTTTCCTTAATAGTAGGCTTATACCTAGCAGCGTGGGAAAAACAACTTAGCAGGTACTGAGCCTTGGCGCAATTATTTAACACTCTCTTAGTTAAGCGCTTCATTCGTATGGAAATATCTATTTTTTGAGTGGTGAATACCTACTTGCTATGAAAGCAGGTACAGCTTTTGAAACTTAGAACTTACCGCTTAAAACGATTAGCTTGCTACTATTCGCTTTCTTCCACCAAACCAATATAAATCTGGCTATTGGCATCAACCTGAAAGCAACTGATGAGGTTTTCTTTCACTAGCTCTAACATGGCGATAAAGCTTACTACAACACCACTTCTGCCCTCTTCAATAGTAAAAAGAGTATGAAAAGGTAATTGTGATTGCGCTTCTGAGAGCTTATCTAATATTAAGCTCATGCGTTCACGGGTCGATAAAGCTTCTGCTGTAATATGATGGTGTTCAAATGTTTTAGCTCGGGCCATAACGTCGCTTAACGCAACGAGTAAGTCTTTCATGTCAACATCAGGTAACAGTACCTCACGTTCACTGAATTCTGGCACCAGAGCTTCGGCTACAAAGATATCGCGGCCTTCGCGAGGGATCTCATCAAGATTCTCCGCTGCTTTTTTAAATTGCTCATATTCTTGTAAACGTCTTACAAGCTCAGCTCTTGGATCTTCTTCCTCTTCAAGCTCTTCATGTTTTGGCAGTAATAATCGTGATTTAATTTGTGCTAATAGCGCCGCCATCACAAGGTACTCACCAGCTAGTTCAAGCTGAAATTCACTCATCATTTCAACATAACTAACATATTGCTCAGTAATACTAAATATAGAGAGCTCTAGCACATCGAGTTTATGTTTTTTGATTAAATACAGAAGTAAATCGAGAGGCCCTTCAAAGGTTTCTAAAATGATCTCTAACGCATCAGGTGGAATGTATAAGTCTTCAGGTTTGTCGACTACTGCTTTGCCATGCAAAAAAGCCAGTGGCAGCTTTTGCTGAACTGGCTCTTGTATATTATCTGGGGCATCAAGCTCTGGGCTAGTCAACGAAGTCTCTACATTTCAAATGGTTTAGTATCACCACAACCCACACGTAAGATTTCAATATCATCATCCGACAAATCAATCACTGTGGTTGCTTGTTCAGGAAGATAACCACCATGAATAATTAAATCAACTTGCTTTTCAATGCGATCGCGAATTTCATCAGGATCAGCCTCGGTATATTGCTCACCCGGTAAAATCAAGGAACACGACATTAACGGCTCCCCTAGTTCAGCCAATAAAGCGCAGGTGATTGGGTGTTCGATAACACGAATACCAATGGTTTTTTTCTTTTCGTTTAATAAACGCTTGGGTACTTCTTTTGTGCCTTTAAAGATGAACGTGTAAGGCCCCGGCGTGTTATTTTTAATTAATCTGAATAGCTGGTTATCGACGCGAGCATAAGTAGATAGCTCCGATAGGTCGCGGCAAACTAAGGTAAAATTATGGTGTTTTTCAATACCACGAATACGTTCGATGCGCTCTTTTGCTTGCTTATTACCAATGCTGCAGCCAAGTGCATAACCCGAATCGGTTGGGTATACAATAACACCACCTTGCTTAATAATATCAACCGCTTGGCTGATTAAGCGTGGTTGCGGATTATCTGGATGAATATGAAAAAACTGACTCATTACACGCTCCTATTGCCCTTCCCATGCTTGCCAAACCCCTTGGCAATCTTTTGGCAAGTATAAATTTTTACCTAACTCCAACCAACTGGTCGGAAAATGAAAATCTGACCCTTGCGACGCAAGTAAACCATATTCACGACTAAGTTCACCTAAAAACTGGCGCTCACTCGGTGCTTGTTGTGGTTGTGCTACTTCCATTGCATCGCCACCCGCGTCTTTAAATTCAATAATTAACTTACGCAGCCATTTGTTAGACATTTGATATCGCCCAGGGTGAGCGAGCACTGCAACCCCACCAGCTTGGTGAATTGCAGCAATTGCCGTTTGCATATCGCACCAACTACTTGGTACATAGCCTGTTTTTCCTCGCCCTAAGTATTTTTTAAATACGCCAGGGAAGTTTTTAGCTACGCCACGCTCTATCAGTGCACGAGCAAAATGCGCGCGTGTGATTTGTGCGTTTTCAGCGAATGTTTTTGCTTGGTCGTAAATGCCTTCAAAACCATTTTTAGCAAGGCGGCGACCTATCTCGGTGGCTCGCTCTTCACGCTTGGCTTGTTGCGCGTGTAATAATGAGAGCAGTGAATTGTTCTCATCATCAATATTTAAGCCAACAATATGAATCTCAAAGCTTTCCCATTTTGTTGATACTTCAACACCAGCAATCAATTTAAGCGGTAAATTATCATCTGCAATGACTTTGCGTGCTGGTTTTATCGCACTTAAAGTATCGTGATCGGTAATTGCAAACACATCTATGTTTTTCTCAACCGCGCGGTGTAACAATTGCTCGACTGATAGCTGACCATCTGAGTATGTGGTGTGGCTATGTAAATCGTATTTTATCAAAGGGAAAGACTGCTTTACGTAAGTTCTTGAATCAATGATGTGAGTATAACAAAAATTTAGTGCGAGGGCGTGATTATCTTTTTAAGTAAGATATATAACTGTGTGTTTTACCCTCATAAATGGGCAATTACGATGGGTAAATGCCGAACTCGTATTAATATGTAAATTAATGCTTGACAGTATCGGCTTAGGTACGCTTTACTGTAGGCACTTTCAGACACGTTAAATAAGAAATAACAATGAACAAAACAATTCAAATCACAATTTGGTGGTGGCACTCGTAACTAGCGGGTGACGAATTGTCGTGTCTAACGATTTCAAAACCCGCTCATGTAGCGGGTTTTTTTATATCTAAATTTTAAGGTTTTATAATGAATTACATAGCAACTCTTACACATCATTGG
>NZ_JAKEVN010000240.1:0-1642 GCF_022398505.1 Pseudoalteromonas sp. Isolate3
ATATAGATCTAATTAGAGAATTATGATGAAGCGTACTGTTATTGGAATAAAAAAAGATATCTTTGAATATTATTCTAAAGGGAAAAGCATAAACGACTTATTTCACCTACTAGCGAAACATGAATTCAGGTTAGCTAAAACTGAGAAGAAAGCTCTTAAAGTAGCTTATGAAAATAAAGAAAATTTTAGTGCTTTCAAGAAGTTTTTAAATATTGTTGATTTTAATAAAGCTAAACAGGCTTATGCCGAGCATAAAGGAAAAAAGAATAATAAAACTAAAAGAACAATTAACCCTGGTCCATCTTTTAATGTCGAGCGATACCTTTTAGAAAAGCAGAGTACGGAAATACCTTTAGATCTCGATGATGATTTTGCTTTATCAATGAGCTCAAATGATCTTTACGAAACAATAGATACGCCAAATAAAGAGACTACTGCTACCCAAGTAAAAAATAACCTGCCACTGCACCTATATGTGTTTGACCCTGAAGATGTAACTGAGCTTACTTTAGAGGAGGTAGAGTTAGTTTGGCATCACAGGTTAAAGTTATGTGGTACAAAAGAAGCAGCGGCAGAAATATTGGCTATTAAGAATGTAAATGATGGTAATATTAAGAACTATAAGGGTTGGGAAAGCTACTTAAATCATGATTTAATTAGTGAATTTGAAAGAAAGTTAAAGGATATTGAGTTAGCAGAAAATCCTCAAAATGATCAGATAATCACAATCAATCCGTTTCACAGAAAAAAATATAATAGATCTGAAGTTGTGCAGCTTCCTTTAAAGCGTATTTTAAAATTATGGGAAGAGCGCAATTACTCATTTTCTTCAATATCTGCGGCATGTGAAGCATTAGCTATTATTAGAAAATCTACAAAAATTGATAGCCAGAAAAAACACTGGAAAGCCTTTTTAGAACACCCCCAAATTCTTGATTTAGATTTTGACATTGATGAAGAAGATACTGATAAGTTAACAGAAAATGTTCACGCAAAAATAGATGATAAAGAGCAAGTGAGCCTACATGCGTTAACAGAAGATAACAGGGATAGAGTCAGTAGGAGCCAAGTTACAAGGGTTGGCCAGCAGGGATTTAGATCATTAACTCTTGATAACTTTTATTCAAAATGTGCCGTATCAGGATGTGCTGAGCTGGCTTTGTTAGAAGCTGCCCATATTATTCCTTACAAAGGAGAACAATCTAATCTGTTACAAAATGGACTATGTCTCAGAGTCGATATACATCGACTATTTGACAGGTTTTTAATATCAATCGAGCCGCAGACTTTGAAAATAGTCGTTTCTGATAAAGTCAGAGATAAATACTATAGGGGTTTGAAAGGCAACAGTTTAGGTCAATCTAAAAGCAATATTTCAAAATCATTACTAAAAAAACATTTCTATCAATTCACTAAGGCGAATACTAGATAGATTCCACGCGCTTTTAAAATTGTTTACTTTCTACTAACTCTATGCGGTTATTGGGCTCAATGTTATCCTCAGCTTAAAATTTAAAACTATGTTAGAATAAAATTTTATTTTATAAGCTTTTTTATTTGACGTGTTTGAGTATTCACAAACCGAAATATTCTTAATTTTTGGTACGCGTTTATAAACAATGTAGCAAGGCACTGTCTGAAT
>NZ_JAKEVN010000241.1:0-1610 GCF_022398505.1 Pseudoalteromonas sp. Isolate3
GTACTAGAAAAAAACGCTATTCAAATGAATATTTATTAAGAATCATTCCTATCTATCAATTTCTAGTGCTTTAAAATGAAAAAACCCAGCACTAGGCTGGGTTTTAAAATTTGCGTAAAGGGTTAGATTAACGCTCTACTTTAACACGCTCAATAACAGTCACTTTCGCTTCAACACGACGGTTTTCAGCGTGAGCTTCTGGCGTATTTGCTGGGTTTTTAAGACGCTCTTCACCTAAACCAACAGTAGTAAGACGCATTGGGTCAATGCCATCTTCAATTAGTTTCTTAGCAACAGCATCAGCACGTTTTTTAGATAACCACTTGTTGTAGTCAGCTTTACCTACTGACGAAGAGTGACCTTCAAGTACTACGTCTGTTCCTGGGTGCTCTTTCAAAAACGCAGCAGCAGCATCAATATCGTCTAAGTATTGTTGAGATACTTTAGATGTATTGTTAGGGAATGTGATTAGTAAAGTCTTAGACACTTCACGGTCTTCATACAATGTACAACCAGTACCATCAACAGCATCTGTCATTGGTGTATTTGCACACTGGTCATCAGCATCTGGGATATTATCTCCATCGCTATCTACTGGCTCAACAGCTACAGGAACAACAGTTGGAGCTGGCTCTACTGGCTCAGCAGGAGCGCTTTGATCACCAAATATATAGCTAAGACCTAGCTTTGCACCAACATCTGTGTAACCACGGTCAAGACCTTGATATAAAGATGTTTCAGCGTTGAATGCAAAGTTATCGGTGAAGTAATGTTGGTAACCGGCACCTACGTTAGCAAACATTAGATCTTCATCAACAGCATCAAGATTTTTTAAACCAAAAATACCGTAGAAAGGACCACCGCCAAAATGATACAAGCCATCAATACCGTAACGCTTACCACTTTCAGAGCCACTTACAGTGGTACCGGCTGTGGTTTCAGCGCTCCAGTCAAAATCCATATCAGCATATTCTAAACGAGCACTCCAATAATCGCTGAAGCGGTAACCTAATTCCAAACCCCACCCAGTTGAGTCATCTACATCTAAACCGCCAGGTGGATAGTCACGGATATTTTCCCAAGAGTTATCATAATAATCGCCAAATGCGCCTATATAAAAACCTTGTTTTTCAGCAGCGATACCTGAAGCACTTGTTGCAGCAAGCGCTAAAGCTATAGTTAGTGATTTTAGTTTCATGTTTCATTCCCTTCCATTTTAGTAACTAAAGGCAGTGTAGCCTACACTCAGTCAAGATAGGTGATGAGTAATTAATCCAAACTTAATAAACTCAAACAACTAGTAAATTTTTATAATTCCATAGCATCAACTAAATACAGCGACATAAAGCACCTTAATAATCCATGTCGGACTGGTGCAAATTACACGTCATTAAAAATAATTATATAACCTAATAATAATTCAACAAGGTGATTAAACACCATACTACAATAATTTGAACTTTGATTAGGTGATTCATATCAATATATGATGGTTATTACATCTAAAATTGGTACAAATTAAGATTAACTTGTTTCTTAGGAAAGTAAATATTGAATTTCATTCAAAAAAAGGCCGGACTAATAAAATTAGTCCGGCCCTAGTTATATAT
>NZ_JAKEVN010000243.1:0-1579 GCF_022398505.1 Pseudoalteromonas sp. Isolate3
CTTTTAATCAATGGATTATAATTTAAATTAGAAATAATTAGCTGTAATTAGAAATAAGTAGTTGTTCTGCTTTTGTGCTACATATATGCTGCATGTAATTGGTTTGTCAAAATCGGTGCTACATATGACGACAGTAAAAATGCTTCTGAGTGATTCAACGCTAAGTAATATCCCTGATCAAA
Organism: Pseudoalteromonas sp. Isolate3; assembly: GCF_022398505.1. Lineage (NCBI taxonomy): Bacteria > Pseudomonadati > Pseudomonadota > Gammaproteobacteria > Alteromonadales > Pseudoalteromonadaceae > Pseudoalteromonas > Pseudoalteromonas sp. Isolate3. Next base: position 183 of record NZ_JAKEVN010000243.1, read on the forward strand.
TAAAACGTATCAATGATACTAAGTTGAGTGGCTTCCATGCTCGAGTAGGCAAGCCAACTAGCAGCTCTAAAATAGCTCGTGTAGCGCTGTATCTGAATTATCGCTTGGGTGGCGCTAAGGGAAAACAGCGTAACTACCATCTTGGCTACTACGGTGAACGTGAATTAAAACAAGTAAGAAAAGAGGTGGAAAGTTTAAAGGGGCGCATTGCTACAGGCGAAGATGTTTATGAAACAAGACAACAGAATATTAAACAGCAATTCATTGAAGATACATCACCCACAGTTGAGGCACTATTTCTGGAGTTCTACACGCGCTTTATCAAGGTGCATCGTAAAGACCCTATAGAGGTTGTGCGTATGTTTAAAAAAGACGTTCTACCAGCGATAGGAGGCGTTAAATTAAAAGACATTACCCGCCGCGATATTTTAAGCAAAGTATTAGACCCAATAACCGACAGGGGAGCTGGTACTCAAGCTAATAAAACCCTTTCAATTCTCAAACAGATGTTCGACTTCGCTGTTGAACGAGACCTAATGCAGGGCAATCCGATAAGCACGGCCAAGAAGAAGAATGTTGGTGGTATTGAAAAGCCGCGCACTCGAGTCCTTGAGTTTGAAGAATTGATACAAGTATTTGAGCGTTTGCCCAAGCTCGGTGTAAGTACTCAAGTAATTTATGCTCTTAAATTCATAGCACTTACTGGTTGCAGACCGGTAGAAGTGACTGGTGCCCAGTGGCAAGAATTCGACTTTGAAAAAATGATGTGGACTATTCCTGCCGAGCGAGTAAAACAAAACAAAGGCGGGGACCGGACTCACAAAGTGCCAATTACACAAAATATGATAGTTATGCTTGATGAACTACGCGCTTCATTCAGTTATCTAGGTTCAAAATACGTTTTCCCAAGTACCACCTGCACTTCGAGCGCTGTAGCTGAACAACCCATTGATAGGCACTCACTTTCAAGGGCGTTAAACCGAAAACAAAAAGAGTTAGGCGTGCCTAAATTTGTACCCCATGACTTAAGAAGAACTATGGCTACACGTTTAGGTGATAATGATATTAGTGCTGATCCAATAGTGATTGAGAAAATACTTAATCATCAGTTACAAGGAATGCAAAAAGTGTATAATCTACAAGAGTATATGGAAAAAAGGCGATTAGCTTTAGAAGCTTGGGGAGCTCGGATAAACCATGTTGTTTAGACTAATACTTAAGAAATAAAACGGATTAAGAGGTTGTGGTGAGAAGCGAGAAGAATATTGGTGTTATAAAAAGTGCAGAAACATTATACGAAAGCACACTGATCTATTTGAGAGATAACTTAGGAAAGTTTATTTTATCTATATTCACTTTTTATGGATTGTTCCTTGTCTATTTAGGTACCGTAGCGG
>NZ_JAKEVN010000244.1:0-1556 GCF_022398505.1 Pseudoalteromonas sp. Isolate3
AACTAAAATAGAGCCCAGGGTTCAACATTGAAAATGGATCTATCAACAATACGATACATAAAGCATAAAGAATTGAGCGCCAACGCAGCGGATTTTTACCCAAATTATAAATAACCAAATAACACCCAAGCATTACAAGTGCACGACTGGCAGAGACAATGAAACCGCTGAGGTAGACATAAATAAATGAACAACTAAATCCAAATAAAGCAAAAATATTATTCAGTTGGAATGATTGCCGAATAGGCAAATGACTGACTCTTAGCAACCACTTCGAGCTAAAAAACCCTACTGCATATATAAGTCCGATATGAAGTCCTGAAATAGCAAGCAAATGACTTAAACCTAATTCACGCAATTGATTATTATCTTCGTAGCTAATTTTGCTTTTATCGCCAGTTAAAAGCGCATAATAGAGCCACTGTAATCGGCTATTTGCTGTAATTTTATCTATGAATTTTAGGTATCTATCACGTAAACTCGTATTGGTATGATGATCTAGATAAGTTATTTCTCCCACGCTTCGACCTTTATAAAATATTCGCTCGAGTAGCGCTTGCCTTTCTCTATCAAAACTATAGAAATTCTTAACAGAACGATAACGCTTAAGTTTTAGGGATGCACTTATTTCATCACCTGAAACAACGGGTTTATCTGATGAAATACTTAGCATCGCAAAAGGAGTTGGTCGAATCGTAGCAGGACAAGATTCAATACTTTTTAAATTGGCTTTTAGATAGTAAGGGCTTTTATCACTGTATGTTTCAACCACCTCAAATCGAACTAATCGCCTTTGTTGATAATCGATTTGACAGTCAGAGGTTGAGTAAAAAATGAAGTAATGAAAAATCACTACTAAAATAGCGCAAATAAACCCTGACAATAGAGTTAAAAAAGGCTTAAAATAGGCACCTGCTAGCAATACAGCAAAACTCATTATATAAAACGCCGCAGTGCTAAATGTATATAGGGTGAAAAAACAGCCTATGACAAAGCCGCTGCATAACCAAATAGATGTAAATGGTTGCTTTAAATGGCTAAAAAAACGATCCAACGCTTTTTACCTGATCATAACAAGGTAAGAGAACACAAGTATTTAAGAATTTTTGGTCGTTTATTGCATGATGCCAATTTATGGCACTTAAATAGACGCTCAGCACGCGGTGCATTTGCGGTTGGTTTATTTTTTGCGTTCATCCCTGTTCCTTTTCAAATGGTTCTTGCAGCCGCCCTGGCTATTCCATTTCGAGTGAATTTACCGATTTCTGTTGCAACAGTGTGGATCACTAACCCACTGACCATGCCTCCTATTTTCTATTGTTCATATATTGTTGGCACTATTGCACTTGCTCAACCACAGCAGCACTTCCAATTTGAACCAAGCTGGCAATGGTTTATAGATAGTCTAACAACAATTGGCCCAGCCTTTTTAGTCGGTTCACTCATTTGTGCAACAGCTGCTGCAATCATAGGCTATTTTGCTACCGACATGCTTTGGAAACGCTCTGTTCGTAAAGCGTGGATACATCGCCATAAAAAATAACTGATTTCAGTAT
>NZ_JAKEVN010000245.1:0-1540 GCF_022398505.1 Pseudoalteromonas sp. Isolate3
GCCTTGAGCCGCTTTTTTGTAATTACTTGTTAAGCAAGTTCAACCTTGCCATAATTGCTCGTGATATTTCGCGAAACAAGTAATTGCTATGATCAAGGAATTTTTAAACGACCCTACGTTACTGTTAAATGCAGTTGGTGAAGGGATCTATGGCTTCGATTTATCGGGTAATGCGGTTTTTGTAAACCCTGCCGCTGAGCGCATGACAGGCTGGAAAGCAGACGAGCTACTTGGTAAAAAAATACACCAATATCATCACCATACTCGTAAAGATGGGTCACCATATCCCGCAGATGAATGCCAAATATATTGCACTATGTTCGATGGTAAACATCGTCATGTAAACGATGAAGTCTTCTGGCGTAAAGATGGTAGCTATTTTGCCGTCGAGTATACTTCAACCCCAGTTTATAAAAATGGCGCCTTGATTGGTGCGGTCGCGATTTTTCGCGATGTGTCAAAACAGCAGCAAACAGAAGTGGCATTGCGCGACGCTCTAGCGCAAGTTCAGCACTTGTCTGAGCAACTACAAGCTGAGAATGCTTACCTTATTTCAGAGTTAAACGAAGATTGGCAAGATTCCGGTTTGGTTGGTCAAAGTCATTCATTCCAAAGTATGCTCGAGCAAATTACCTTGGTAAGCCAAACTAATAGTACAGTTTTGATTTTAGGTGAAAACGGCACGGGTAAAGAGCTGGTGGCACGAAACCTTCATCGCTTGAGTAGCCGTGCTGAGCAACCTTTTATAAAGGTCAATTGTGCTGCGTTTTCAGCTAATTTAATTGAGTCTGAACTATTTGGTCATGAAAAAGGGGCATTTACTGGTGCAAATGAACGTAGAAAAGGGCGCTTTGAATTAGCTGACAAGGGGACTTTATTTCTAGATGAAGTGGCAGAGCTGCCATTAGAAGCGCAAAGTAAATTACTTCGCGTGCTACAAGAACAAGAGTTTGAGCGAGTTGGTGGCAGTCAAACTTTAAAAGTTGATATTCGCGTGTTAGCTGCAACAAATCGAAACCTGTGGCAAATGGTTGAGCAGGGTAGCTTTCGAATGGACTTGTATTATCGCTTAAATGTGTTTCCTATTCGTGTGCCAGCTCTACGTGAACGCAAAGAAGATATTCCACTTTTAGCAGCAAACATAATAACTCAGCTTAATAAGCGCTTAGGTAAGCAGTTAAAGGGGCTTAGCAAAGCAACGCTCACTAAGCTGGGTAATTATGATTGGCCTGGCAATATTCGTGAATTACAAAATATCCTTGAGCGTGAAGCTATTTTATCTAAGCAGTCTGTACTACAACTCTCTGCTCCGTTGAATAATGAACAACCGGATGAGCAGGTTGTCTCGCTTGATGCTGTACAAAAACAGCATATTCTCCAGGTGCTAAAGCGTTGTAACGGACAAGTATCAGGTGATAATGGCGCTGCAACTTTACTGGGTCTTCCAGACAGTACCCTCAGGTCAAAAATGAAAAAGTTGGCTATAACACGCTAATTCGTGATATTTCGCGAATGTTCGTGATATTTCGCGATTTTAATA
>NZ_JAKEVN010000246.1:0-1532 GCF_022398505.1 Pseudoalteromonas sp. Isolate3
CATGTAGCCCTAGAACAAGCAGTACAATCTAAATTAACATTTTCAATAAACTAATCTTTTTTTTGATAACTTAAATTCTAATTAAGGAATAATATGGAAAAGTTAGCAAACGACATTTGGATTTTTGATGGTGAAGCAGTAAAATTCTTCTTTTTACCTTTTACAACTCGAATGACAGTCATTAAACTCGCAAATGGCGATCTGTGGGTTCATAGTCCTATCTATCTAAGTGATGCGTTAAAAACCCAAATAGATCAGTTAGGCTCGGTCAAATACCTTATTGCACCAAATCATTTACATCACCTGTTTTTACCCCAATGGATAACAAAATATCCAGATGCGCAAATCTATGGCACTGATGAAGTCATCAAAAAGCGTAGCGATATCTCATTTGATGCGTCCCTAAATGACGATTTAGCGTGGCAGTGGCAAAATGAAATTAACCAAGTCTTAGTTACAGGCTCCCCTCTTATGGAAGAGTGTGTGTTTTTCCATAAAAGCTCTAAAACACTCATTGTTACTGATTTGGTAGAAAACTTTTCGGGTGATAATTTTAACCCTTTGCAAAAATGGATAGCCAAGGGCGTTGGGATCATCGCCCCTGATGGAAAAACACCTATCGATTGGCGTCTAAGTTTTATGTTTAACAAAGCCAAGACCAGAAAACATTTTGAACAGATGCTAGCCTGGCAGCCTGAAATTTTGGTTATGGCCCATGGCGAGCTAATTGAGAAAAACGCTGTGGATTTTTTGCATAAATCCTTCCGCTGGCTTACTAAGAGTTAAAAGAAAAAACCAGCTTCGTTACATATAACATTCTATATATTTAATGTACCGTATTTATTTGTTTTTCAAAAAATGATTGACTCTCCCGTTAAGGGGAGGCTTTAGACTTGCAATTATTTCCTAATACATAGAGGTAGTAATTGTGAAAAATATACTCATTTTAAACGGAAACCCTAAAGCCCATAGCTTTGCTGATTCATTAACGAGTGCGTATGAGTTTACAGCTAAAAAAGCGGCGAATATCCGCATATTTAAACTCTCTGAAATGGACTTTAACCCTAACCTGATGTTCGGCTATGACCAAGTGCAACCTTTCGAGCCATGCCTAGACACCTTTACTGATGCACTTAAATGGGCCGATCATCTAGTACTTATTGCGCCAATTTGGTGGGGAAGTGTACCAGCTAAACTAAAAGGCCTTTTCGACCGCGTATTTTTACCCGGTGTGACCTTTAAATTCGAACAAAACAGCTTATTGCCGACGCCACTGCTAACTGACAAAACTGCGAGAGTGATCTTAACCATGGATACACCCCAAGAGCTCGCTCAGGAACTAGCAAAGCCCGTAGTAGAACAGTTATGCCGCTACACTCTCGAATATTGTGGTTTTGAAAAGCCGAAAGTTAACTTTTTTGGCTCTGTCATTCTCTCAGATGATAATCAAAAATCGAACTGGAAAACAACAGTTGCTGAGCTAGGTTCTCTATGTGACTAAAGGCTTATGTTTGTTGTGTAAAATATAATAT
>NZ_JAKEVN010000247.1:0-1532 GCF_022398505.1 Pseudoalteromonas sp. Isolate3
CCCGCTTTTCAAGCGGGTTTTTTACTTATAAATAGCCAGTAAATAATTACTTAATCGATTTATGATAATCTTCTAAATCTTTAGCGGCATTTGGGTCGTTAAATACATCTTCATCAAATTCCCCTTCAGATTTCGCAACTACACAAGTCACCATACAGTCACCAGTAACGTTGACAGCAGTACGCGTCATATCAAGTAAACGGTCTACACCAATAATGATAGCAATACCTTCTACAGGCAAGCCTACTTGGTTTAACACCATCGCTAACATAATAAGACCAACACCGGGCACACCAGCAGTACCTACAGATGCAAGTGTTGCGGTTAAAATAACCATTAAGTAATCTGAAATTGTTAAATCAACAGAAAATACTTGTGCAATGAATACGGTAGCAACACCTTGCATAATTGCTGTGCCGTCCATGTTAATGGTTGCACCTAAAGGCACGGTAAATGAGGCAACTGAATTATGTGCGCCTAATTTTTTGCTAGCAGTTTCTAAGGTAATAGGCATGGTTGCACTTGAGCTTGATGTGCTAAATGCAAATAGGCAGGCATTTTTCATTTTCTTTAAAAACGTAATAGGGTTAAGACCTGTAAACATTTTTAACAACACACTGTAGTTAACAATACCGTGGAAGAGTAGGGCAAAAACAACTACACCAAAGTACAATGCAAGGCTCTTTATTAGTTTTAAATCTATAGTAGTAAATAGTTTTGCCATTAAAAAGAAAACACCATAGGGTGCAATATTCATAAGCAAAGTAACTAGCTTTAGAATAACGGTATTTAAGTCTTCAAATACATTTGCTACTCGTTGACCCGCTTTACCACTAAGCGCCATCGCTACGCCAAATAATAATGCAAAAACAATAACCTGTAGCATATTACCGCTTGCCATTGCATCAATAGGGTTTGTCGGGAACATACTAATGATAACTTGTGCGAGAGTTGGCGCTTCTTTTGCACTGTAATTAGCATCTGAAGGTAGATTGATACCTTCTCCTGGATTTACCAATAACGCTAAGGTAATAGCAACGGTAATAGCGATTGCAGTAGTCGCTAAATAAAGCAAAATTGATTTACCACCTAAACGTCCTAATTTCTTGGGGTCGCTTAAGCTGCAAGTACCACAGACTAATGATACAAAAACCAGTGGTACCACAAGCATTTTCAAGCTTGCGATAAATATTTGACCACCAACATGGAAAATTCCATCAACGAAAAATGCTTTAATTGGTAAAGAGAATAACCCTAGTGGAATAAGGAAATCGTCTTCACCCGCTAAAATGGCTTGAAAGATAAAACCAACGATTACACCCAGTACCATACCTACCATGATACGAGATGTAAGGCTTAAAGATCGTACTTTTGACATACACCCAGTCTATTTTTTTATAAATTTTGCCATAGACTACCAGCATGAAGATTTTTATACAGAAAAATTCGATAAATAGTTAAAGAATTTCGTTGCCTTTAAAGGAAAAAAATTATGATCTTCGTTTAATTTTTAGGTTAATATTAGGTAAATA
>NZ_JAKEVN010000248.1:0-1462 GCF_022398505.1 Pseudoalteromonas sp. Isolate3
ATTAAATTCAATATCTTACATCGGTTTTAACCATCTTTAATCCGCACTACTAACGACTAAAAAGAACTGTTATGCTTGGCAAGCGCGTACCAAGCTGTGTACCATAAATTTTAGACGGCAAATTTGGTACACATTTGGTACACAGTTAGAGCGTGAGCATAATGAAAATAACAGCTGCAAAACTTAAAAGCATAAGTGGAAAACCTTATAGCGGAAAGCCTGAAGTATCTGATGGTGATAATCTGTCACTGCGTATTTCACCAAAAGGAAAGATCACATTTCAGATTAGATACAGGCTAAAAGGTAAGCCTGCGCGTTATAAGATAGGCACATACCCTGAAATGAGCTTGGCGAATGCAAGAGAGGAATGCGAACGTCAAATGACTCAGGTTAGAAAAGAGTTAGATCCGCGGAACATGAAAGCGGTAAATAATGTCAGCGTTGTTGAAACAGAAAACCCTACCTTAATTGACGCAATTAACTTTTGGTACGCACAATACTGCGTCAACATGCGTGATCGTCCACAAGAAATTTATAACCGTATCGTTTCTTGTATTAATGATGATTGGCGCAACCAATACGTTGCTGAAATTAGTAAGCATCATTTTTCTGTTCTGTTTAAGCAAATGAATACCGATAGTATTGCTGCTGGCCGTGGCGATGGTTTTGCTTTCAACTCTATCATTGAGCTGCGTTCAGCTTTGCGTTTTTGTTTGAGACAAGCTTATATAACGAATGCTGAATTTGAGGCATTGCGTCCTGGTGACTTTGCGAATGATTACCAACCAAGAGAGCACTTCTTAACAATAAATGAGTGCCGACTTATTTGGTCTAATATTGACAACCTTGCTCTTACTGATAGAAACAAAGTTATCCTTAAATGCGCTATGATATTTGGTTGCCGTATTAGTGAACTGTATACAGCACATAAAACTGATTTTGATTTAGAAGAGAAGTTATTCACCGTTAGGCGTGAAAATACCAAAGGAAAAACACAGTCAATAGTTAGGCCTATTCCTGATGTTTTGATTAATGACCTTAAGTATCTTAAAGATCTTAGTCCTGGCTTCATCCACATGTTTCATAATCGTGGAGGGGATAAGCCAGCGAGTGGTTCAAGTGTAAGCACAATAGCTAATACATGCTATGAAGAAATTGAGGGCGTTAGGCCATTCAGAATGCACGATTTTAGACGAACCTTATCAACTCACTTAACAGATGCAGGTTGTCCACTGCAGTTTACTGAGAAGCTTTTAGGGCACAAAATGAAAGGGGTGCTTGCTATCTATAACAAATCTCCCATGCTTGACGGTTTAACGGAATGGCTTGATAAGTGGGTAACAATGATTACAGAGTGATATAAAGTGACAAGATATCTTTTCACTAATAGAAAGTAAAAGCGCCAGGCTTTTTAAATGCATGACGCTAAAATGTTAATTCTAAATTAGAGGATATATATACT
>NZ_JAKEVN010000249.1:0-1451 GCF_022398505.1 Pseudoalteromonas sp. Isolate3
ATCTATATCTTTAATTTTCAGAATTAGGTTTAAGTCAGAGATTATGTTACACAAATATACTGCTTTATCAGTGAGGTGGTTGTTAAAAATATCACGCCAAAGAATTAATTCATCATTAGGTTCTGTTAAAATGTAACGACAAAATTTATTTAAGGCATCAGTGATGGCAGAATAAGGGATATTTCTCTGATACTGATCATACTTACCAGAACTAAAATATCCATACTCTCCAGTCATTGGTTTATAGACTTCTTTCACCAGAGCAGACTTTCCGACACCAGAATAACCAGATACTAAAAATATTTCACAACTACCTTGGGCGACACGCTCAAAAGACTGCAACAAATCAGCTATTTCTTTTTTACGACCATATAACTTCTGCGGAATATTAAATTGCTCTGATGCTGAGAAGTTTACATTTGGTAATTCAAAATTAGTGAGTGATGGATCATTCTCAAACCGAGCTGAAATTAGTTGCAAATCTTTTGCTAACCCCCAAGCTGATTGATAACGATCTTCTGCATTTTTTTGAAGTAGCTTACTAATAACATCAGCAATAACTTTTGGAATGTTTGTATTAATTTTATTAACTGGCACAACTTTTTTAGCTATATGACAGTGCACAAGTGCTAGTTGATCCTGTTCACTAAAAGGAGGTTTACTAGTTAGCATTTCATAAAAACTGGCGCCTAAAGAATAAAGATCACTGCGGCAATCTATTTTTCGATTAATACGCCCGGTTTGTTCTGGTGATAAATAAGCGAGGGTACCCTCTAAAACTGCCGGGCTAGTTAAGTTTTGTGAAGACTTCGAAAGAGAGGTCGCAATATGTAAACCAAATAATTTAAAGCTAAATAAATCATCACTAATCAAAATGTGATGGGGGTTAATATCTTTATGAATTAATTTTTTAGAGTGCAAATAATTGACCGTTTCTGAGAGCTTAACAGCTAATGGCAGAAAATCATTTACCGAAATAGTCGCTTTTTGTAAAAGTTTAGAAAGAAGCTTGGCAGGAAAATATTCATAAATGATGGCTGTACAGTCATCTTCGTTAATGAAATTAATAGGTTTTAAAATATTAGGATGGTCTAATTTATCTGAAAATGCATGCTCAAGTAAAAGCTTGTTTATTGTATCTTTGTCTCTACTTACTTCTTTTAGTGACTTTATAAGGACCAAGTCACCATTTTTTAGTGACTTAGCGCTATGAAGTAAGAAGTAACCACTATTGTCGATACAATCAACTAAACTATATCCTGGAATCGGCAAGAGAACTCCTTACTAAAAAAGATACAAGCTACTATATAGCTACTACTAATTTAGTATAGTCAAAACTTACCTATCTTCCATCTTATTTATTAGGCTGATTCATTTGTTAAATCAACATATTAGTTTATATAAAACAACTAGTTCACATAAAGTTTTATACAATCTAATCACGTAATATG
>NZ_JAKEVN010000025.1:0-38860 GCF_022398505.1 Pseudoalteromonas sp. Isolate3
GATTTAAAGAATAATTATTGCAAAGACTTTTAAATTGCTTTAAAACTGTACCGGTGAGCTCCCCAAAAGGAGAACACAGAAGCATCATAACAAAAAGTATGACTCATTAAATTAACTAAATGGTCTAGGTCACACACTAACCTGCGTTGATTTAAATGATAAAACGCAAGGGAATCATCATGAAAGCAAATACATCTACAGGGCATCGCTCACTATTGCTGCTCTCACCTTTAGCTCTCGCTGTAAGTTCAGTAATAAGTTATGCCCACGCAGAAGAAGCCACAGAGGCGAAAAAACCTGAAGTGATCACAGTTACAGGTTCACGTATTCAACGTACCGAGCTGGTCTCAAGTAGCCCAGTGGTTAGCGTTGATGAAGCACAAATTCATCTAGACCGTGCTGTAAACGTTGAAGATATTACAGCAAAATTGCCACAAGCTGCAGCAGGTGCAAACAGCACAGGTGCCACAGTCGGTGACTCATTTGGCTCATCAACCATAGATTTACGCGGTCTTGGCCAAAACCGTACATTGGTACTTATTGACGGCACTCGCGCCGTACCATTTAGTTTTCGTAATTCGGTTGACGTAAATACCATCCCTGCCGGGTTAATTAAACGCGTTGATGTCTTAACAGGTGGTGCAGCAGCGGTTTATGGTGCTGATGCCGTAGCCGGTGTTGTTAACTTTGTTCTAGACGATGATTTTACTGGCGCCGAGTTCTCAACTAGCTATGAAAGTGCCGACGGCGGTAACGAAAAGCTTAACTTCGAGGCTATTTTTGGCGGTGATATCGCCGATGGCCGTGGTCATGTAACAGGCTACATTGGCTATACCGAACGAAAAGAGCTATTAGCCGGTGAACGTGACTATGCACTTGAAAACTCAACGGCGATGATAAACAGCGGTGGTTATTATACTGACGTTGCATCTGGCAACAGTATCGGTATTGCAGATTCAGGTGCTGTAACAAGTGAGCGCCCAACAGCTGATTTCACTCCTGATCGTTATTTAACTCAACCGATGGACCGTTTTTCTGCGGGTTTATTATTCGACGTTGATGTCAGCGACAGTGCCATTGCCTATGGTCGCGCAATGTACTCTAAAGTTACCGTTAATGGTGCTGGCGCAAGTGGCCAAACCCCAATTTTTGTTAACGAGCAAGTAACCCTAACCCAAGACAATGCATATATTCCTGATGAATTACGTGATCAACTAACGTTTGACAGTGAAGGTAATGCCCTTGTTAATGTTGAGCGCAACTTAGGCTTAGGTGTACAACACACCGAAGCTGTGCGTGATTCAATGCAATTTCAGCTGGGTCTAAAAGGCGATATTACTGACTACCTATACTATGACATATATGGTCAGTACGGAAAAACTGACGAAGTAGCAACCATTTACAATAACGCTTACCGTAATGATAACAGTGGTAATAGCCGCTTTGCTGCCCTTGCAAACTCTGTAGATATTTTTGATCCCAACCACGACTTCAGTGGCTTTAGTGATCCGCTGCTTTATACCACCCGCGACCGTACACAAAGCGTAATCTCAGCAACGTTATCGGGTGATTCTGGGTTCTTATTTGAGTTACCTGCTGGTGCTATCGACTTTGCAGTCGGTTATGAATACCGTAAAGAAACCGGTAAACAAACACCGGGCGATGCATTCAGAAATGGTACTAGCTTTGCTTCTATTAGCGCATTTGATATGGATGCAAGTTTTAGCTCAGAAGAGTTCTACGCTGAGGTATTGGTGCCAATTTTGGTTGATCAACCATTTGCCGAAGAGCTTAGCTTTGAAGGTGCATACCGTATTTCTGATTACTCAAATACCGAAGCTGAAGATACTTACAAGTTAGGGATCAACTGGGCGATTAACAGTGACATTCGTATTCGAGCAAACCGCTTAACCGCATTTAGAGCGCCGAACTTAGGTGAGTTTGCCAGCCCAATTACAGCTCTTTCGTTATCGTTATTCGATCAAAACAGCGATCAATTTGTACCAAGACTAGCAGGGCGTTATAACGGCGATCCATGTTTACTAGGTACCGGAGATGCAACCCAGTGTGCTGCGTTTGGTGCACCACCTGTTGGCACTGAGTTTGATTCAAGCACGGCAGAATATACCTATGGTGGTAACCCGAATATTAAACCTGAGCAAGCCGAATCAGACACCTTGGGTATTGTTTATACACCTAGCTATTTAGAAGGCTTTGATTTATCACTCGATTACTACAGTATTCGCGTAACAGATGCAGTAAGCCAAATTCAGCCTGGTGCTGCACTACAGAGCTGTTATGTTGACGATCCAAATCCGAATAACCCATTGTGTGGTGCGGTACTTCGTGATCCAAACACTGGTTTTATTAGCACAGCCATCGTTAATGACTTTAACTTAGCTGCAATCGAACAAGAAGGTATCGATGTTGCAGCAAATTATGTGATTGATGCGCCAGAGCAAATGGGTGGTCGCTTTAGATTCTCTTACCAAGGTAACTTTGTTACTAAACAAACACGCCAAAACAACAGCACTGTAGCCGAAGTAGACTGTAAAGGAACCTATGGCAGCGCCTGTTCAGGTGACTTTGCGAGTATCTTACAAGCCGACTATAAACACCGCGCAAGCATTGATTGGCAGTTAGATAACATGAACTTCCAACTAGGCTGGCGCAGAATCGGTGAAGTAGAGTATGCTGTCGACCGTTCAGAAACAATCTCGGCACAAAATTACTTAGATTTTGCCGCTGCATGGCAAGTTAATGAGGAACTTGCTGTTAACTTTGGTGTCGATAACTTATTAGACCGTGAACCGCCAACACCTGAGGTAGGCGCAAACCACTTTAACACCGTGAGTGATTATAGTGTGATTGGTCGCTCAGTGGGTGTTTCTCTGAGATATGCTCCAAGTTTTTAATTAATCCTACTGTTTTAGCTACACAGGATTGATCCCCTCAAGCGCACCCTGCCCGGTGCGCTTTTTTATTTCAAGTAATAACTACTTTAAGAATAAAAAGGGACAACGAACAAATTGTTGTTTAAGATATGAGCGACAGAAGCTACAAGGAAGATGCTATGCTCAAATCAATAAAGTCAAAAATTCCATTTATTTTTCTAATTAGTATTAGTCTTTTTTGGGGCATTTATTACCAAGGAAATCATCCACTGAATGACTTTGGGAATGCAAACTTTGAATGGTTATACCTACTAGATGCACTGATAGTATTACCTGTACTTTGCTTAATATTAATTAAAAATAAGAAAGAAGCGGCTTTAAAAGCAGTGGTATTGTGCTCACTCGCTATTTTAATCGGGAGTTACATCATTCCCGAACAAAACAAGTTTTTAATGAATTACTTAGAGCATGCTCGTTATGGGCTTTTAGCTTTGATTGTAATTTTAGAGCTCAGCGCTCTCATAACTGTGTATCTGGCAATAAAGTCCGCTTTAAGCCAGCAGACCGATCCAGATATAGCTATAGCAAGGCCAATTAACAAGCTTTTCAAACAAAACGCAATTGCAAACTTTTTATGTTTCGAAACACGGATGTGGGCTTTCTTATTTTACGCTAAACACATTAAACCAAGCTATTTCACTGGTGAACAACATTTTAGTTACCATAAAAAAGATGGATCACAAGCTAACTTACTTGGCTTTATTTTTATAATCTTATTAGAGTTGCCAATGATGCACTTCTTTTTGCACTTTATATGGTCACCATCAGCAGCAAACATTATCACTGGTTTAACTATTTTTAGCCTTTTATTCTTTACTGCAGAGTACCGTTCGGTTGCAAGGCGTCCTGTTTCTATTAGTAAATCGCAACTCATTATTCGCTATGGGCTATATCCTGCATACAATATTGCTTTAGCAAATATCAAAACTATTGATTTAAATACCGGTTTCATTGCACGCGCTCGAACAATCAAACGCTATAATTACTCTGGCTATCCAAATATTAAAATCACACTTAAAGAGCCCCAGAATGATATCGACACTGTTTTTCTAGGATTAGATAACCCTCATCATTTTATAGACTCCACTAACAAGGAACAAAAACATGCCATTTAACGAGCAAGAACGCAGCGCGCTTTTAGCACTTAAAGGTGTTGGGCCTACGGTTCTAAAACGTTTTGAAGAAATTGGCATTGAATCGTTTAAGGAGTTAGCTGGGTTTGATGAAAACACCATTGCTGAGCGAGTAGCGTCAATGCTACATTCAAGTTGTTGGCAGAATAGCCCGCAAGCAAAGGCGGCAATCACCGCCGCTATTGCGCGAGCAAAGCAAGGCTAAAGCTCAATCACTTCTATTGCACCACGTTTTTGCATGGTGACATACACTCTGCTTTGCATATCGTCGAAGGCCAAATTAGTTGGATGCTGACCCTTTAACTTATAGCTATTTAACACCTTGCCGGTAGGCGAGACTTCAAGCACCTTTCCAGCACCGTAACGAGTAATAAACACATGTCCTTGATTATTAACACGCATACCATCCAAGCCATGATCAGTAAACTTAATCAAAACTTTTTTATTACTTATGTTTAGGTTCTCATCCAAGTCATATTGCCAAACAACTCGCTGCACACTCTCATTCACATAAAGCTTAGTGTTTTCCTTGTTAACAGCAACTCCATTAGTGGTACCCATGTTTTCCTCAAGCAATTTAGTGCTGCCATCAGCATTAATACGCCACAATTGACCCGTTTCGTTCGCCCAATTAGGGTCACTTGCAAACAGCACCCCAGTTTTGGTGATAGCAATGTCATTGGGTTGATTCATGTTGCTATTATGAGCGAAGACTTCTGCTTTATTGCTGCCTGCAGGTACTTTTAAAATATTGTGGTTAACATAATCGGCAATAAACAAATTACCGTGTGAGTCAAACTGTAGGCCATTGCCAATGCTATCATTTGGCAAGCGAACAAATAACGAAGTTTTGCCCATATTGTCTACGCGGCCAATAGTTCCTTGCTGAGCATAGTTCACCGCATATAAGGCACCGTTATGCATAGTCGGTCCTTCAACGCCTTGCGTGAAAACGTTATCTTTAACAAAATCTTGGCTATCAACAGCAAAGGTTAAAGGTGAGCTTAATAGTAATGTAATAGCCAGTGGCTTAAGTAATTTCATGGGCCATCCTTTTACTCATTTAAACTCGTGTAAACCGCTAAAATCGGGTATTCGTTTTCACCAAAAGATAAGGTCAATGAGCGTTTTTCGCCATCATCTAACTTAATACCTTCGTCAAAACTCAGAGGGTGTACACGACGCCCATCAGCAAACAACGCCATAATATGGTCGGCCTGTAAAATACGCGAGCCTGATGCTTTATTTTCAATAGTCACAACAGCTAAACGGCGACCACTTTCACTGCTCATTAATACACTATGGACAATGCTAAATTGACTCTGTTTAGGATAACGCTTGGCATCATTCTCAAATGAAAAAGCACTGCCAGAGAGCATCACTGGATCCACTGACAACACATCAGTATTTGCTTGAGTACTGGTTGCAAAAAGCGCTGAAAAAAATAGTAAAGTACGCTTCATATCAATCCTTTAATGAGCTTCAACTAAATTTAGCATACACCGTTCCTAATTCCCGTGCAAAACTGATTATTGCAGCTGAGGGATTGTCATTATTTATATAGTTACAATTTCATTGTTGAATTTTGTTCCTTTGTCCTCACAACATTAGTAAACCTCTTTTTACACCTGGCAGTAGGAGCCAAGTATGTCTGATGTTCAAAATCGTCAATTTATTCTAGCCTCCCGCCCAAATGGGCAAGCAAACGAAAGTAATATTCACTTAAAAACAACCTCCATTCCAGCCCCTGAAAAGGGTGAGGTTCTGTTAAGGACCATATATTTATCTCTTGACCCTTATATGAGGGGTCGAATGAGTGACGCAAAATCTTACGCCGACCCTGTAAAAATTGGCGATGTGATGGTCGGGGCAACCGTGTGTCAGGTAGAGCAATTAGTAACACTGAAGGTCTAATGAAACTTGGTGAGGCCCCCAGTAACCCATCATATGCACTTGGCATTTTAGGAATGCCAGGTTTTACGGCTTACATGGGGCTGCTTGATATTGGCGAGCCAAAAGCTGGAGAAACTGTTGTTGTCGCGGCAGCAACAGGACCAGTAGGTGCAACCGTTGGACAAATAGCAAAAATCAAAGGCTGCAAAGTTGTTGGTGTTGCAGGTGGTAAGGAAAAGTGTCGACACGCCGTTGAGAACTTAGGTTTTGACTACTGCATTGATCATAAAGCCAATGATTTTAGTGAACAGTTAAGCAAAGCATGTGATAACGGCATTGATGTTTACTATGAAAATGTGGGTGGTCATGTATTCGATGCTGTTTTACCGCTGTTAAATACTAAAGCACGAATCCCTCTTTGCGGCTTGGTATCACAGTATAACGCAACTGAGTTACCTCCAGGTCCAGACCGTTTATCAATGTTAATGGGGCAAATACTAACTAAGCGTATTAAAGTACAGGGCTTTATTGTTTTTGATGATTACGGCCACCGCTACGCAGAGTTTGCCAAAGACATGCAAGCATGGCTTAGTGAAGGAAAGATCAAATATAAAGAACACATGGAGCCAGATTTTACAAATACTTTAAATGCCTTCAACGCGATGTTAAATGGTGAAAATTTCGGCAAAACAGTTGTTCAAGTGCAGCAACCTTTATAACTTTATTAAATACTTAGCGCTGCAGAGCAGCGCAACTTAAAAGGATTACTTATGATAAAACTTCACCACTTAAATAAATCACGTTCAAAACGTATTATTTGGCTACTAGAAGAGCTAGGTGTCGATTACGATATTGTTGCTTATCAACGTAACCCAGAGACATTCCTTGCACCTGATGAACTAAAAGAGATTCACCCGCTAGGTAAAGCGCCGGTGCTTGAAGATGGCAAAAAGATAATTACCGAATCAGGGGCTATTACTGATTATCTAATTACTACTTATGGTGAAGGTAAATATATGCCAGCCCCAAAGTCTGATGAGTATTTTAGTTATCAGCAATGGCTTCACTTTGCAGAAAGTTCAGCTATGGTGCCTTTATTACTAAAACTGTTTATCACTAAAGATGGTTGTAAAACTAACTTTATAGCTGATTATGCTGACCATGAAATTGGCAAAATTTTGAGCTATGTAAATCAGCAATTAAAAGGCAAGCAATACCTTGTTGGTGAGACGTTGACTGGCGCTGACTTTATGATGTCTTTTGTTATTGAAAAAGTCGCCGAATCTGGCGTGCTAACACACTTCCCAGAATTATCGCGTTATCTAGAACAGCTCAAAACACATGAAAGCTATCATACAGCCAATGAGTTAGAAGAAAAATACGGATGATAATAGACAAAGGTACGTTATAGTGCCTTTGCACCTTTCGCTTTAATAGCATTACAAGGATAGTTGTGATCACGCTACGAAATTTTATAGAGTCAGATACCGAGCAGCTTATCGCTATACTTAACGATAAAGATGTAACTCAATATCTATCAACTAAAATCCCTTCTCCATATACTGAAGAGGATGCCTTATGGTGGATAAATGAAGGTAGCCAAGGTGAACTCGTTAAAGCGATTATATTTAACAACACACTTATTGGCTGTGTGAGCGTATTAGCCGGCGAGTTTGAGTTCAATCGCTCAGGTGAGTTAGGTTACTGGCTGGCAAAAAAGTATTGGCAACAAGGGATTACTACAAAAGCAACATCTATACTACTTGATACTGTTTTTACTAAAACCAATATCACCAGAGTGTTTGCCTATGTGTGCGAAGATAACCTCGCTTCAATGAAGTTATTGCAAAAGCTAGGGTTCGAGCAAGATGCCATTTTAAAAAATGCGATGTTCAAGCATGAGCAATTCTTTAATGCGCATCTCTTTTCATTATTAAAGCCTAATAATCAAAACTAAAGGATGAGCATGAGTAAAGCACTAAAAATACTTTGGCATGTTGGTGCTGCTATTTTTTGGGGGTTTAGCACTCTAGCGTTACTTATTTGGGGTATTTCATCTATCACACCAAACTGGTGTGGTGAAGAGCAATATGAGGTGTTCTTATCACCAGATAAAGATAAACAAGCCGTGGTATCAGTCATAAACTGTGGTGCTACAACAAACTATGAAACACTGATATCTATCAGTCGCGTAGCGCAACCAAGCGACCAAACTATCTTGCTATCACTAGACGGGCACCCAAGTAACAACAGCTACAAAGTTACCTGGACATCGAATAACGACATTAAACTTACTGATTTTGAATTTTCAAAGCTATTATCGTTTCATAGTCGAAACACTGTTGGCGATATAGCTCAGTCTCACATTCAACCTAAAAATTAAGTGAATTGGTATGCTTTAAATCACCATTTCACTTGAATTTCTCATTAAGAAACTTTTAAAGTTACCTAAAACAAAGTAAGCTAACCACTTCTGTAACACTAAAAGTTACCTATTGGTTTTTTACTATGCAACAACACGAAGTCACCGCCTTATTTGATCAACAAGCAGCTAATTACGATTCACAGTGGCAAAACATGGCACCTATTAGCCAAGCCTTGTATTTTATGATGTCGCCTTTATTCTGCAAACTGCCAAGCAATGCGCATATTCTCTGCGTTGGAGCAGGTACCGGAAATGAAATTTTGCATTTAGCACAGGCATTCCCAGCATTTCGCTTCACCGCTGTCGAACCCTCGACTGAGATGCTCAAAGTATGCAAACACAACTTAACGCAAGCAGGGCTAGCACAACGATGCCAGTTTCATAATGGTTATCTAAGTTCACTCAAAAACTTAATACCCTTTGATGCAGCAACAGCCGTATTAGTGTCGCAGTTTATTGTTGATGAGCCAAAACGGGTGGCATTTTTTGCTGATATACATAAACGTTTAAAAACTGGTGGGTTACTGATCAGTGCAGACTTAAGCGCCAATCAAAGTGCCGAAACTTACCCAGAGCAGCTTAGTCACTGGTTAAGTGTTATGTCATCAGCCGCAGTCAGCCCTAAACAAATTGAAAAAGTAAAACAGGCTTATGAGAATGACGTTGCGCTAAGAGAAACTCAAGTCATTGAAAAAATTATCGCCGCGTCGGGCTTTACGAGCGTTTATCCTTTTTATCAAGCAGGCTTAATAAAAGCATTCACCGGTGTCAAAGGTTAATTTAAACCGTACAAACTCGATTACGGCCTGACTTTTTAGCCTGATACATGGCTTGGTCAGCCCTTTCGATTGCAGTTTCGATATCATCATTGGCATTTATTAGCGCGACACCAAATGAGCCAGTTACATTAATGTGTTTATCATTGCCAATTTCGATTTTTAAAGTTGCAACGGCTGCTCGCAGTCGCTCAGAAAAGGACTTGGCACCTTCAAGCTCTGTGTGTGGTAAGCATACTAAAAACTCTTCGCCGCCATAGCGATACAATTGATCGTACTCTCTTAAGTGGGATTTAATGCATTTAACAAGCGCTATTAACACTTTATCACCCGCGCCATGGCCAAACTCATCATTCACACGCTTAAAGTGATCAAGGTCGATCATTATTAGCGCACAGCTCAAAGATTTACGTTTACAAAGTTCCTGCTCTTTTTGTAGGTTTTCAACTAAGTTTGCTCGGTTTGTAGCACCGGTTAAAGGGTCGCGGGTGTGTAACAGTTCATAAAGCTCATCATTGATAGCTTCAAAATAATCTCGCAAACTATCTAAATCAGTATGAAATTGGTCCAATAAATTCACAGGAATAGCTGAATTAGACTCTTTTAACGATGATAGGACTTTGGCTCCTTGATGCATTTTTTGATGCGCTGAAGCGATTTCTGAAAAATAAGGATGAAGGTTTAGGGTCTGCTCAGGAAGTTTATTGAACCATTGCCCAAAGCGACAAAGATTATGAGCATTATCGCTTAAGTCTTGATCATCTGCGGGTATATCTGCAATTAAGCTCCTTAATAAGTTTCTATACCAAGATTGATGCCATTCAATGGCTTGCTCGATTTCTCCGATAACGTCTTCGAGCTGTGTATTAGACAATGAACTGATTCCTTGCCCAGTATTTTGATACATAACCAATGAATAGACTTCCACTTTATTATTGTTATTTCCTAAAACATTACCTAAGTAGAGTTACAAACTCAACTTAAAGGGATGTAAAGAGATAATTTATTCAACTAAGCGGTAACCTACAGCAGGCTCGGTTAAAATATGTTTAGGGCTCGCTGCATTTTTTTCTAGCTTTTGTCTTAACTGACCAATATGAACACGTACATATTCAGGGCGATTAATATACTGCTCTCCCCACACCTCAGATAAAATGGCGTTATGCGTTAACACCTTGTCTTTTTGCTGAAAAAATAACAGCAAAATAGCGTATTCTTTTTTAGTTAATTTTACTTCTTCATCGCCTTTGCGGACCACATGCTTATGTGGGTCTATATGAATATCACCACACTTAAGGGTCAGGCTTGGTGTTATTTGCGTGCGTAGAAGTACCCGTATCCTAGCTAACAGTTCGTTTGCACTAAATGGTTTGGTCAGATAATCATTAGCGCCGTTATCAAGGGCGGTGACTTTTTCTGTTTCACCGTCACGTGCAGAAAGTACTAGCACAGGTAGCAAACTCCACAGCCTAAATTCTACCAGCCAATCTTGCCCATCCATATCGAGCAAGCCTAAATCAAGCAATACTAAATCAAACTGCTGCTGGCTTAAAAGCGAAAACGCATCAAGCCCTTTGGCGCATACACTAACCTCATAATTACTAGCTTTTAACAATGTTTTTAAAAAACTTTGCAGAGGTGGTGAATCCTCTAAAACCAAAATGTTAGCCACGGCGGTTACTCCAAATTAATATAGCTGTTGCCTGCTTTGTTTGCTCATTGAGGGTTAATTCAAAACATCCTTGGTGACATTTAGCAACCACATCGCAGATCACACTACCTAAGCCAACCCCTTCATCTTGACTCGTCTCATACTTATTATCAAAAGAATTGGTTAACACAATTTGGTACTCATTTTCCGTTTCAATAAATTGTATGCTTGCCGAACCATCACCGTAGCGAGCAGCGTTCTCGAGCATATTAGCCAAGGCAATTTCTAGTAAGGTTTCATCCCCAAAACAGATGCTTTGTTGCTGAGCCTCGATGCGAAGTTTAAAGTTTTCTAGTTGTTGCTGACGGCGTGATTTAGCTTCGCTAATTAAGGTCAAAATGGGCAGTTTTTGCCATTTTATATTCTCAGCTAACTTATTAACTTTACTGAGCTCCATTACTTTATCAAAGTGCTGGTTAAGAATTTTACTTTGCTCATAAATATTAGCTGCTTGCTCTTTGATAACCTCTGAGCTTAGTTGAATATCATCATCAGCCAACATGCTCGATGCCCCCATTATGGTCGCTAATGGCGTTCGTAAGTCGTGAGATAAACTACGCAATAAGGTGTTTTTTGACCTTTCTAGCTCCGCCTGTACTTTAATCGCCGCAGATTGTTCACGAAGTAAGGTTTTTTCCTGAACCTGATACAATAAAGAGCACGCCGTATTTGCCAAAGCGTGTTGCTCAGCATTGAGTGCTTTAGCAAACGCGATACCGCCAAATTCAGCTTGATGTTCATTTAAATAAATAAACTGCTTAGATGCTATTAACTGCCAATCACACGCAACCCCTAAATGCGCAGCCATGGTTTTTAAAAACAGCTGCTTTTGTTCCTCAAGGCTGTCGAGCTCATTGAGTTTTTTAGCTAATTCATACAGCAAGCGACTATTACTTGCATGGGCTTGCACATCGCGAACCTTGGTATTGAGCTCCCCTGCAAGGTGGCTTATCACTAAACCCACAATCAACATCACCAAAAAGGTAACCACATATTCAATATTTTCGATATGAAAAGTAAAATACGGCACCACATAAAACCAGTCCGTGCAGGCAACACTTACTAAGGTGGTAAGTGCTGCAACACGGCGATTACTTTGAACCGCAACCCATGTCACCCAAAGAAGCTGTAGCATGACAATATCGGTGGTTGTAAACAGTTCTCGAAACGGAAATATCGCGAGCACCACCACAAGTGGCATTAACACACTTAAAAATGCGGCTTTTAAATACTGTATTTTGAATACTGACTGCATCATTTTTTCACTTATTTTTTGTCCCTATTAGATTAAAGGGTTTTCAATTTTGTCACTATAAAGTTTTTATAAAGTTTTTTTATCTCGGCATAAAATCTTTATAAAGCTTTCACTCTCTCTAAAGACATCGGCTCCTACTTGAATAACATGCTGGTTTAATAGCCGTTCATTAAATCAGTAAACATATGATCAATTGGAAAATCACATTTCGATTACTCGCTTTCCCTATTTTGTGGATGAGCATAGTGCAGTTGATATTTGCAGCTTTATCGGCATTTTTATTTAAAGATAATGTATCTGTGTCATTCCTATTACCTGCGTCAATAATGCTTTTTACAGCAAGTGTCATACTGTTAAAAACCCAGCATGTTGATTCATCACTTGCCAACTTTAGGGATGCACTGATTTATGCGACAGCCACCTGGTTGATTGCTGGCTTTTTAGGAGCAATTCCAATCATTTTAGTCACCAAAGTGACCTTTACAGACGGCATCTTTGAGTCGATAAGCGCATTAACAACCACCGGCGCTACAATACTGTCTGGCTTGGATGATTTACCTCGTACATTTTTATTATACCGCCAGTTTTTACAATGGATGGGAGGGCTCGGCATTGTAATTTTCGTTGTGGCTATTCTACCTATGCTTAATATAGGTGGGATGAAACTCTTAAAAGCCGAAACACCTGGGCCAATTAAAGATGAAAAGCTATCTCCTCGTATTGCAAACACGGCGCATTACCTATGGAGTGTATACTTAAGCATAACCGTGTTATGTACTGTCTCTTACTATTTTGCAGGCATGACCTTTTATGATGCAATCGCTCATGCGCTAACAACCGTTTCAACGGGAGGATTCTCAACCCACGATGCCAGTATGTGGTTTTACAAAAGTCATTTAATTTTATGGATCGCCAACTTATTTATGATTGCAGGAGCTATTAATTTTGCCCTGCACTTTAGAGTCGTCCACAAACGAGCGCTCGGTAGTTACTATGCTGATGAAGAAACTCGTTATTTTATATACATCATTACTGCCCTTTCAGCGTTGTCGGGCGTTATTTTATACAGTCACAATACCTACTCCTCTATTTTTGAGTCATTAAGTTTTTCAGCCTTTCATATCGTGTCGTTTATAACCAGCACAGGGTTTGGTGCTGCAAATTTTACTGAATGGCCAGAAGCTGTCGGATTTTTACTTATCATCACCGGCTACTTAGGTGGATGCGCGGGCTCAACAGCTGGCGGAAATAAAATCATCAGAAACATTCTTGTGGTTAAAATGCTCAACTATAACTTTAAACAACTTCTTCACCCCCGCGCTATATTCACCATTAAGTACCAAGGCAGCCCTGTAAAAGATGACGTACTTCATGCCGTTATGGCATTTATGACCTTTGCCGCAGGATCAAGCATGCTGTTTACATTATTGCTGATGTTTACTGGGCTGGATTTTTGGAGTGCATTTTCTGCAGTTGCAGCATGTGTCAATGTTCTCGGACCGGGGTTTGGTGAAGTAGGCGCTAACTTTGCGCCAGTTTCAGACACAGGAACATGGATATTAACCGGCGCGATGCTTGTCGGTCGTTTGGAATACTTTACTGTTTTTGCTCTTTTTACGCGTACCTTTTGGAGGAAGTAAAAACACAACTGTAATATGTCTTTATAAGCCTTTTGAGCATATAAATGCATCTTACTTATGATCTTCTTTGTTCACAGGACTGATTGATAAACAAACCACCAATCCTGTATCTATTGCTAAAATGAAGCTTTTTTAAACTTTGCTATCTTCTAAGAAACACTTGGTGAACAATGTTTCAAAGACCCTCTCTGACGAATTTAAAACAGTACACATAAACATAATTGCACAACCCAAGGAAGATGTGCTGACAATTTAAAACCCTGCTACAACTGCTGTAGCAGGGCTTTAATGTCACTGTATCGCTGCTGTTCGCAAAGGCCAAAGCCTGATAGCTGTCTAACTTTGTTACGAGTAAATAAAGGCACGCTCATGCCCGCTAAAAATCGGCACTGCGTGTCGATGCTGACATCACCAATCCCTTTAGCGGCTAAGTGCCGTTTAAGCTCAGCAACTTTACTGCCAATCACATTTTGCTCAGGCATTTTGTGCACTAATGAATAACTGAGTTTTACGTGCTGGCCTCTACATACTGAGCAATGACCACATTGCTGTGGTGCATTTTGGTCATCAAAATAGCGGGCTAAGTTATAACTTAAGCAGCTATCTAGCTCAAAAAAGCGTACTAAAGTGGCGATACGTTTAATTTCGGCCTGTTCTTTTTCGATAAAGTATTGGTGAAGTTGCTGCGCTAAATCAGCGTGGTTTATTACCGAGTTATTAACTTCATACACTTGCGTGATACGTTTAGTTTCAAGTGCTATATGGCCTTTTTCTGCTAAATAATCGAGCGCTGCAACCACACGTTTTCTGTCAACTTGAGTAGCGCTTGTTAGCGCATCAAAATTAAGTGTGCCCCAAATTTTCTTAAACTCGGTGTGTTTAAATACGTGTTGTAAGAAGGCTTGTCGATCAGCATCAAACTGGCTAAGCAGCTCATTTTTATCCGTTAAAAACTTATATTTAAAATCGGCGTAATAGGCATATAAAGGTGTAATAGCCCCTTGGATTTCTAACTGCACAAGTAAGGTTTTTAACGCCAAAGCACGAATATTACTTTCGCTTGATAAGCTGTACTCTTGCATTTCCCATTGGTTGTTTGTTTGCTCGTTGCGAATGTTATTAATGACATATTCAATACCACTTTGCTCGGGAGTGTCAGCATAAACAAAGTTTTCTACGGTATTTAAGCCATCTAAGTTTGCTAGCGTAAAACAGTTTGATGAGGCACCATCTCGTCCTGCGCGACCAATTTCTTGACTATAGTTTTCAATCGATTTTGGTAGATCATAGTGGATCACAAAACGAATATCTGACTTATCAACGCCCATCCCAAAAGCAATGGTTGCCACGACTATATTGATTTTACCCGCCATAAAATCATCTTGAATTTGCCAGCGTTTATTATCCTCAAGGCCTGCATGATAAGCCACCGCATTAAAGCCCGCTCTAGCCAAACCTTCGGCCACTTGCTCAGCGGTATGTTGTAAGGTGACATAAACAATTCCAGCCCCTTGTTGGCTGGCTATGATACTTGCTAATTGCTGAGATTTTTCTTGGCTTGCAACACTAAGCACTGATAAATCGAGGTTGCTTCGGTAAAAGCCAGTTTGTACTACACATTCTGGGGCAATAGCAAAACGCTCACACATATCACGCTTTACTTTTTTAGTGGCGGTAGCGGTAAGTAGCAGTACCAATGGAATATTAAGCTCTTCACGATAGCGCGGCAGCTTTAAGTAGTCAGGCCTAAAGTTGTGACCCCATTCAGATATACAGTGCGCTTCATCAACCACCAGCATCGAAATAGGCACTTGTTTAATAAATTCACGAAAACGTTCATTCTTAAAGCGCTCAACTGAGACCATTAGAATTTTCACCTTCCCTGCTCGCACATCACTCATTACCGTATGACTTTGCTCACTGGTTTGGCTTGAATCAAGGCTTGCCGCATAAATACCTTTGCTATTTAAAAAGCTGATTTGGTCTTTCATCAGCGCCAATAATGGCGAAACCACTAAGGTCAAATTGGGTAGGTGCAATGCGGTTAATTGATAGCACAAAGATTTACCTGATCCAGTTGGAAAAATTGCCAACGACGATTGCTGATTTAATAACTGTTCAATGGTTTGTTGCTGACCTTGGCGAAACTCATTAAAGCCAAAGTATTGATTCAACGAAGTGTGTAGTGGTGTAGTCATCCTGATCCCTCACTGTCATCCCCTTTTCAGGTAATGATAGGTCTCTTACTGCGAATTAGCCATGTTAACTTGTTTAACGCTATCTCCCAAGGCTATTGATATAACTAAGCGCACTATATTGTTCTTAACAGGTACTGACAAAATCAGTAAAAAGGCGCACAATGGGCGCGTTGCCATGGGGTATTGATGGATGGACTTGCAATACCTAAGCGCTTTTTCGCAAGAGTGTTTAGGTATTATACTTTTGAGGGCAACGTAATGATTAACCAACCTCCTAAAATCGTGATAATCGGTGGTGGCGCTGGTGGCTTAGAACTAGCAACACAATTAGGACACAAACTCGGGAAAAAACGTCAAGCAGAGATACTTTTAATCGATAAAAACCGCAGCCATATTTGGAAGCCGTTACTTCATGAAGTAGCGACGGGGTCGATTGATGCCGATTTAGACGGCGTTGTATACTCAGCTCATGCAGCAAAACACCATTATAATTTTCAACTCGGCAGCTTTTGCCACTTAGATCAAACCAACAAAACCATTACTTTAAGCGAATTAAAAGACGAGCTTGGCCACCGTATTTTACCTGAGCGCCAAGTGAGCTATGACTACCTCGTACTTGCCATTGGAAGTGTTAGTAACGACTTTAATACCCCAGGTGTTAACAAGCACTGTTTTTACCTTGATTCAAACCAACAAGCTGAGCGCTTTCAGCATGCTCTACTCGATAACTTCACCCGTTTACATCAAGATGACGACCCACAGCACTCTTTAACCATTGCCATAGTGGGTGGTGGTGCAACCGGGGTTGAGCTGTCGGCTGAGCTTTATCATGTGTCAGACATGCTAAAAATGTATGGCCTAAATAAAATGACCGCCAAACGCTTACACATTGATTTAATTGAAGCAGGGCCGCGAATTTTGCCCGCTTTACCCGAGCGCATTGCTAACTCAGCTAAGCGAGAGCTGGTTAAATTAGGGGTAACAGTGCGCGAAGGCACACAAGTAAAAGAAGCCACAGAAAACAGCTTTATCACCAAAAACGATGAACATATTAAAGCCGATATTATGGTTTGGGCTGCGGGTGTAAAAGCCCCTGATTTCATTAAAGACATTGGTATCTTTGAGCTCACTCGCAATAACCAAATTAAGGTAAACCAATACCTGCAAAGTAGTGTTAACGACGACATTTTTGTAATTGGTGATTGCTGTGCATTCACCCAAGAAGATGGTTCACAAGTGCCACCAAGAGCGCAATCGGCCCATCAAATGGCACAATGTGTTGAAAAAAACCTGATTGCGACACTCAAAGGCCAGCCCCTGAGTGTGTTTACCTACAGTGACCATGGTTCTTTAGTTAACTTGTCACGCTACAGCACAGTAGGTAGTTTAATGGGTAATTTAACCAGTAATAGCTTTTTTATTGAAGGAAAAATAGCGCGATTTATGTATATTTCGCTCTACCGTATGCATCAACGTGCAATCCACGGCAGCGCCAAAACCTTTGCACTGTGGATCAGTGAAAAAGTACTTAGAGTTGTTAGACCAAAAATGAAACTACATTAAGCTACAGCATAAAGCCGGCAAATTAGTTGTTTGTCGGCTATTTATGCAGTTTGTCCCCAAGTCATTGACATCAAACTATGAAGCCATACACTTCACGCAAGATAAATCCACGGATTGAATATGAAAAAAGGTATTTCGCTAACCGTTTTTGCAGGGCTTTGTGCCTTTGGGACCTACCTGACATTAGATAAACCCACTCCCATCGCAGCTATAAACAATAAAGTTTCAACATCTACTGGTACTGTAGCTGAACAAGAGAAAGCTACTAGCCTCTTTGAACCATCAAGCCAGCCAAATAGTAAAGCAACAAAGCTGGCTAAGCTCAAGCTAGCCAAACGCCAGTGTAAGCAACAAAGTTTAAAAGCCACTCAAGCAGCGGCTGATCATAGCCAAATCGAAGCTGCACTTAAACAAGCTCTAAAAGACGGTCAATCCCTTAAGGATATTTTAAGTTATTCAGAACTTGTCAAAATATCTTACCGTTCATTTGAGACTTTGCTTATTAATGCACTCAAAGAGAATGCTGAAGAACAATTTCAATATGCCGCATCAGTAAGTATCTTAAAAAGCTGGCAAGGGATTGAAATAATTGAGGCTTTTAATACTGATACAATCAACCAACTAACGGTAATTAATGGACCCCTTAGTCAAAATACTGGCTCAATGATGTTTAATGTTCCATTACCTGAGCAAGTAAACAAAACAGCACTGTACAAACTATTGGATAACAATGATGACTTTAATACCTATTTAAAAACACCGTTTAAAATCGGTCCATCACGACTCATTTCGCCATCTGTTTTGTTTCTTGTTAATGCTCATGCGCTTAGCTTAACTGAATTTGAAAACGCAATATCCAGCAAAGAGTTTACTGTTAACGACATTGCTGTCGCTTTAAAAAGCAACTTACCTAATGAGTATTTAACAGCACTGATCTCTCAAACTGCACAGCTAGGCGGCTCGCCTACAGCAATGAGTGATGACTTTATGGATGAACAACTGTATTTAAACCTTGCTGATGTAGCCGTTAGTGAATTTAATGTACCAATTTTAAAGTTATTAAGTGAGCGAGGTATTGAGCCAACTAATCAGCCAAATGTATTTACGGCGATGGATATTGCCATTGTAAACCTAAAAGGCAGCTCAAATAGCGAAGTGAAGCCACTAGAGAGCAAACACTTAGAAACACTAAGTTATCTAAAAAATAAAGGTTATCGAGCTCACGGCGAGCTTGTGCGCGACACACCAAACGATAAGCTACTGATGCTTAAATCTTCATTTTTACCGAGTAGTCTTTTATTCGTTGGCGACCAAGTTGCTAATGATGCTTTTACTGAGTTAAAAGATATAACGCTAATTCCAAGTAGCCAAGCATTTAAGCGTAAAGATAAAGATAACTCTGCAATATCTAAAGCACTCAGTGCATATGAGCTACATAAACAGCAAGCCAAAAAAATAACTCCTGAGTGTGAAACGATAGATCAGCGGATCAATTCACTTGAGGCAATAAAAACACGTTCTCAGGCACTCAAAGAAATAGAAAAGCTTGAAGTCCAGCAAAGTTCACTGACACCCGACACCCTTCAGGCAATCGACCCTGTACAGGTTCATAATTGGCAATTTTTGCATTCGAATGAATATAAACATCAAACATCGATTCAGTATTTAGCCTTTAGGGAAGCGATTATTGAAAAAGACTTTAATACGGTAGCAACTATTACACAAACTGCAAAACTTAGTACCCATCAGACAAATATGTTGCTTGCAGCAACGATAGAAGATAGTCAACAATTGACGTCTATTTGGCAAAACAGAATAGATCCAACGCCACCAGAAACTCTTTATTCATTTACTGATTTACCATTAGCACAATGGCAAACATTAGCTGATAACGGCTTTGATTTTTCATTAAAAGACATGAAAAACAACGATATGTATTTTTATGCAAGTATGCATTCAAATGCAGCAGTTGAGTTTTTAATAAGCCTTGCAGTTGCGCATGATTTTTCTAAACCTGGGCTTGATATCCTTGACCAAGCACTTGAGCAAAGTTACAACACGCAAACCCTCGCTGACTATATGCCAAGTGCATTAAAACTAGTTAGCCAATATGAGCCTAATCACTTTCGTCGTGCTAAGCGACTTAAAGTGTTTACGCCTAATGTCTATAAAGAGCTTATTAAACTTGAGCCAAAGCTTGCCCCTAAGGATGGCACTCAAATGAATCACTACCAGTACAGCGCTTATTAAGCTCCCCTTTACCTATTCGAGCCGTAAATTAACCTATCTGTTTACGGCTCAGCCGCGTATAATACGCACTTTTTGTGGGGCGCAAAAAATTGAATATTATTACGCTAAGCGTTTTATCGCTTGCAATGTCGACTGATGCTTTTGCAGCTTCAATCACTAAAGGCAGTACGCTTAAAAATCCTCGCGTTTTAAGTGCAATCAAGCTTGGTTTATTGTTTGGCTGTATCGAAGCCATTGCACCGATTGTTGGCTGGCTGATTGGCAGTGCCGGTGCTGATTACGTTGAAGCGTTTGATCACTGGATTGCCTTTGTGCTGTTAGTGGGTCTAGGCATTCATATGTTACTTGAAAGTCGTAAAGATGACGATAATGAAGAGGAACTTGCTCCTAATAGTAAGCGCTCTTTTATTGCTACTGTGTTAACCGCCGTTGGTACCAGTATAGATGCGATGACAGTCGGTATCAGCCTTGCTTTCATGAAAGTAAATATTTACTTAGCTGCCGCCATGATAGGCCTAGCAACCACAATTATGGTTACCATAGGCGCACTACTTGGTAACGTAATGAGTGGCTGGGTTGGCAAAAAAGCCGAAGCAATCGGCGGTGTTGCACTTATCTTTATCGGCTGTGGCATCCTTTACAGCCACACCATGGCTTAACCTAATAGCTTATCAAACTCTTCTTTGGGCATGGGCTTATGAAAATAGTACCCCTGCCCAAACTCACAGCCTAAGTCGATTAAACTATTTAAATGCTGTTTTTCTTCAATACCTTCAGCCACTATTTGTAAATTCAAAGTATGCGCTAAGCTGGTGATCGTTCTAACAATGTCCATACTTTGCGTATCATTGAGCATATCTCTCACAAAAGATTGATCTATTTTGAGTACATCGACAGGAAAAAGCTTTAGATAAGACAAACTTGAATAACCCGTACCAAAGTCATCTATAGCAATAGTTAACCCCAAGTCAGCGAGCTTATTAAGCATGACTTTTATTTCATCAAAATCATGCATCAACGCGCTTTCGGTTACTTCAAGCTCTAACAGTTCACTGGCAAGCCCCGCTTGTTCAATGGTGTCAGCAACTAGATTACAAAAATTACCATCGGTAAACTGTTTTGCAGCAATGTTTACGGCAACCTTGATTTTATGCCCTTTATCGGCCCACTCTTTAGCCGCTTTACAGCTTTGCTTAAGCACCGATTTACCCAAGGCATGAATAAGTCCGGTTTCTTCAGCAA
The DNA here is from genome assembly GCF_022398505.1 of Pseudoalteromonas sp. Isolate3. Lineage (NCBI taxonomy): Bacteria > Pseudomonadati > Pseudomonadota > Gammaproteobacteria > Alteromonadales > Pseudoalteromonadaceae > Pseudoalteromonas > Pseudoalteromonas sp. Isolate3. The sequence goes on from NZ_JAKEVN010000025.1 coordinate 21,041, forward strand.
GGGGTATAAAATCCAGTGGTGAAATAAGCTTATTGTCGTTATCTCGAAGTCGTACTAAAGCTTCGACCCCCATGATCTTCCGGGTTGCGAGCTCTAGTTTCGGCTGATAAAACACCTCTATTTTATCTTGCTCAATAGCATTTCTTAACAGCTTTTCAACGCTTTGACGCTGCTTAAATTGATACTCTAAGTCATCGGAGTAATAGCAAAAACGGTTACGTCCCTGCTCTTTAGCACGGTACATTGCTGCATCTGCATGAGTCATCATCTCTTCTGCTTGAGTGGAGTCCGCAGGGTTAACACTCACACCCACACTAACCGATAAAGTATACTCTTGGCTATCAATACGAAATGGCTCATTCATGGTGTTAATAATATCGCTGGCAATGGCATCAACTACAGAGGCGCTCTTTACATCGGGTAATAAGATGACAAATTCATCACCACCAATTCTTGCCAATGTCGTATTGAGATCAATTAAAGACTCAAGCCGCTTTGCAACATCTTTTATGATTAAGTCACCTTGGTGATGCCCTAAAGTGTCGTTTAAGTACTTAAAGTGGTCGATATCAATCAGCATTAACGCTACATTCTTATTCATGCTACTTGCAACCTTACAAGCATGAGTGACCCTGTCGTGTAATAACACCCGATTAGGCAAATCTGTTAGCAAGTCATGATTTGCTAAATGACTCATTTTCACAGCCATCGCGATTGATTCACTGACATCATGAAACACAATAATACCGCCGATAATGTTACCCTCAACATCACGTATTGGCGCAGCTGAATCTTCGACCCTATAAACTCGCCCATCAAGCCCAGTTAATTGACTATTTAACGCCATGGCAACTATACGCTGCTCTTTTAAAGCAACAGATATAGGATTGACGAGTGTTTTGTTCGATGTTGCATCAACGAGCTTCATTACCTCTTCAATATGGCGCCCTTTTGCCTCTTCAACGTGCCAACCTGTTAATCGCTCAGCAATGGGGTTCATAAAGTTAATAATTGCATTATTATCCGTAGCAATTACGGCATCACCAATAGAATTAAGCATAACCCGTAAGCGTTCAGATTCATTCGATAGTAGTTTTTTTGTATGAGTAATTGAAGTGATGTCCGAAAGAGTAAGAATAACACCTACAACTTCATGCTCTTTTATTCTTAAATTTATTTGCGCTCGAACATATTCAATTCTATTGCGAGGGCTGGGCAACTGAATATTTAAAACTTCTTGCTCAATTCCTTCAGTTAAGCAGCGATGAAAAGCCTCATATAATTCATCGGGTAATACATCTTTGGCGAAACAACCTAACATTTGCTCGCTGCTTTTTGAAAACCAATGGGCGGTTTCATCATTACTAAAGAGGTTTTCCTCTGTATTTGACCAGTAAGATATATACACAGGTACTTGCGCAACGAGTGTCGAAATATCATTTTTTGCAGCCAGTATTTGTGCTTCTTGGTGTTTAAGCTTTAATTGATTTTGCACTCTGAGCCGGCAAATATTTAAATCAACGGGTTTATGAATAAGATCAATTCCGCCGCTTGCAAAACTCTGATATTCAAAAATTTGCTCATTATGAGAGGTGACAAAAATCACATGACTTTGTGCGGTTTTAGGGTTGTTTTTAAGCTTTTGACATACTTCAAAGCCATTCATGCCGGGCATTTCAATGTCGAGCAAAATCACATCGGGCTGAAAGAAAGCGGCTTTTTCAATGGCTTGAGCGCCATTATCACAACAAACAATTTCACCAAGATCGCTCAGCGACTCCGCCATTATTAATAAACTAGTTGGCTCATCATCAACAACAAGCACTTTGTTGTGTGAATTATTATGATGAGAAAAAAGCATATCCATCGCCCTCAGAATCTATACCTAAAAAAACTCTAGTCCTATCTCACCAGTCTCGCCAAAAAAAATAACTTTTTTTTAATTATTAAGTTGTAGAAAATCCCAGAATCCAGTCTATGCTTTATTCATCGCGTGGAGGGAATAGTTTGCAACCGGTAGCTAGTCGCACAGATTTAAAGCTAAATGATTCTGTTATTTTGATTGTTGATGATGAACCAATTAATACAACCGTAATAGAAAGTTTGCTCGCGCCCTTCTATAAAACGCACACCACAGATTGCGGTGAAAACGTGCTGCACCTGTGCGAAACCCTAAAACCTGATTTAATACTGCTTGACGTGATGCTTGGCTCCATGAGCGGTCTAGATGTTTGCAAGCTATTAAAAAAACACTCCCAGTACAACGATATTCCGGTGATTTTTATCACCGCCATTATGGATCAAGATGACCAAAATAGGTGCTGGCAAGCAGGCGCCGTCGATTTTGTATCAAAACCGGTTTATGGCGCCACATTACTTAATCGCGTAAAAGCACATTTGACCTTAAAAAAACAAGCCGACTTACTCAAAAGTCTTTGTGAGCACGACAGCCTAACAGGTTTAAACAATCGACGATTTTTACAAAACACCCTTGATCAAAACATTCGTTTAGCCGTCAGAAACGATAATGCCCTTTCAGTATTAATGCTCGATATTGATTACTTTAAACAATACAACGACTCTTTTGGTCATCAACAAGGTGACGAATGCCTAAAACGTGTTGCTGATGAAATCAAAAAAAGTGTTAACCGCCCAACCGATACTACTATTCGTTATGGCGGTGAAGAATTTTTATGTGTATTGCCAGACACCGATATTCAAGGGGCACAATTTATTGCTCATAAGCTTTTGGCAAACATTCGTGAACTAAATATTGAACACCCACATGCAACCTCTGGAGTACTCTCTATTAGTATTGGTAGCGCAACATTTCCTGGGCATGAAGCCATCGACACTGACGAGCTAATTCGCTGTGCCGACAAAGCGCTCTATCAAGCCAAGCATCAAGGGAGAAACCGCTGTGTTTGCATACTTGCTGAACCCAGTTTTAGTTTTTAAGCTAAACCAAACCTTACTGTCGACTCACGTTTTCGGTATGGAGGGCTAAACCATGGATTACGAAGTATTACACCAGAAAAAAGCAACAACCTCTGAAGGACGCTTTTTAGTGCCATTAGCGATTGCTTTTATCGGCGCCATTATGTGCTCAGCAATCTTCTTTTTCGAGCTACAACTTCATAAAAATATTAATAACAGTGTTGCTGAACGACTGAGAGAATCAAGCGCTACCGTAGATGTGCAGATAAATGAGAGTATTAATAAATACAAAAACGATTTACAGTTTTTATACTCCACCCCACCCATAGCAGGGCTTGCAAGAGCCGCTGCGAACGATGGCAATGATCCGCTAGATAGCACCACCTCAAAGCAATGGAAAAAACGTTTAGAAACGATATTTGTCGCGTTTTTACAATCCAACGCTGAGTTCGAGCAATTACGTATCATCAGTACGCAACAAGCAGGACAAGAACTGATCAGAGTAGACAGAGCTGCCGGTGGCATAGTTGTAAAAGCTGATAATCAGTTACAGGATAAAAGTGGCCGTGACTATTATCAGCAAAGTTCGCAATTACCACAGGGTGATATGTATTTATCAGCAATAACACTCAACCGTGAATATGGAAAGCTCGACTATCCTTATAAACCTATGCTACGTATTGCCTTACCCATTTTTGATGAAAATATGCAGCGCTATGGGCTGATTATTGCAAACATTAACACCTCTCACCTATTTGCATCTCTTAATGCGATGGTACAAGCACCAAACTCATTGATCCTAACAGACAGCGAAGGCTACTTTTTAGTACACCCAAATGAAGACTTACGCTTTAGTCGCGACTTAGCACCAAACAAACGCTGGGACTCAGTGTATAAATCTGAACCCGCCTATCTAGAAAATATACTCAGCATTAGCTCTAACCTTGCAAGCGGGCAACAATACCAAGCATTAAGTAAACGCATTCCATTTACTGGAGATTTAGAAACAGGGTTTATAGATGCCCACATTATGCTTCCTCATTCTGAAATAAATGCGATGGAACGCGAACAGAGGATCAGCACTTATGCATTTTTGTTAGGCGTATCTGCTTTTTTGGTGTTTGTACTTGGATTTTTGCATCGAAATTTAAAGCGTAACCGCGAGCTTGCCGAGGCAAGAGCGGTATCTTCAGCCATTATTAGCGGCTCAAAAGATGCCATTATTGCAATAAGTGATATCGGTCTGGTGTCTAGTTGGAATAAAGCAGCCACTGAATTGTTTGGTTTTCAACGTGAACAAGTCTTAGGGGCAGATATAAACAAACTGAATCTATTTCCAAATATTAACATTAAAGAGGTATGTAACGAGGTTAAAAGCCGACGAAAGCAACATGAAATTGAAGTCGACTATCAGCAAAGCAATCAACACACGACTCATTTAGCACTCGCTTTTTCAGCTATCTTTGATGAACATCATCAACACAACGGCACAGCCATCCTCATTCGCGACACTACCGTTGAAAAGCAAGCGAGCGACAAAATTAAGCAAATAAATAACGAACTCGAAATTAAAGTCGCACAAAGAACTGCCCAGCTAGAAAAAGCCAGCCAAGTTAAAAGCGCTTTTATATCAAATATCAGTCATGAGATGCGAACACCACTAAACGGTGTTATTGGCACACTCAATTTAATAAAACGAGAGTCACTAAGTAATCAACAACAGCATTATTTAGAAATGACAGAGGTAAGCGTTAATAGCTTGAACGTACTTATTAACGACATTCTTGATTTATCAAAAATTGAGGCTGGCAAACTCGACTTGGACAAAAAAGCGTTTAATCCTATTAAGTTTTTTGAAAGCTTAAGTGGCAGCATGGCTGTTAAAGCACAAGAGAAAAACCTTGAATTTATTTTAGATATTGCCGATGTTGAGTACAGCTCGATTGTTACAGACCCTCATCGCTACTCACAAGTGATTACCAATTTAATTAATAACGCGATTAAATTTACTAAAACAGGTTTTATAAAATTTACCGCCACAAGCAAACGACTTAGCGATGATAACGTTGAGCTATGCTGCACAGTTCAAGATACCGGAATTGGTATTGCGCCTGAACACCAAAATAAATTGTTTAGTGCTTTTACCCAAGCCGATAATAGTGTTGCTTCACAATATGGCGGCACTGGACTTGGTTTATCAATATGTAAGCAACTAGCCAGTTTACTCAATGGGCACATATCCTTTGAATCAACGAAGGACAAGGGTAGTACTTTTACATTTACGATTAAATTGGATAGCCAAAATGTAGAAAAACGCCAACCAAGTAGCCGCTTAAAAGGCAATGTATTTGCTGTGTCAGTTAAACAACCAGAGCTTGAACGAAGCTTAACAAAACTAATCTCTCATTGCGGTGGACAGCTCACGAATGTTGACCTAGAAAGCTTTGAGGTAAGCGATAACATGCCCTTTGATACGCTAATTTTAGAGCCTGGCAATCCGTTACTCGCAAAACTTGATAGCTTTACTGAAAATACCTATGACCATAGCCTACCCTTTAAATTAGTGGTGCTTATAAACCCAACCGAACCACCACCGCAAGCTAAATTCTGCACCTTTATGCGCTTATCTAAACCTGTGCTTATCTCTGAGTTTTTATTAAAACTAGCTGATGAACGACTCATACAAGAGCAGCCTGCTCAAGACACAACACCACTTCGTCGCGAGACTGATACGCAAATTCACATAGATGTTGATATTGCAGGCGCAAAAGTGCTCATTGTTGATGATAACGATATAAATGCTGCAGTTGCCAAAGGCACATTAATGAGCTTGGCACTGCGCTTTGAAATGGCGTCGAATGGTCAGCAAGCCATTGAAATATTGGCCAGTGCACCTGAAGACGATCCATTTAACTGCGTGTTAATGGACTGCCAAATGCCCGTGTTAAATGGCTATGATGCTGCGGCACAAATACGCAAAGGGGCTGGTGGAGAGTACCATAGCGAGATCCCAATTATTGCCATGACAGCCAATGCCATGCTCGGTGAGCGTAAAAAGTGCTTAAATGCAGGTATGAGCGATTACATCACAAAACCTATCAGTGCAGATAAATTGATTACCACTACGGCGAAATGGGTTGCATCAACGTACCCTAAACATCATACAGCGCCAAAAACGATTGCCGTGCCTGAGGTAAATCAGTCGCCCGCTATACTGCAAGAAGAATTAATCGATGAAGAAAAACAGCATTGGAATCGCGAAGCTGCCCTCGGTCGTTTGATGAATAACGAGGTGCTATTAAACAAAGTGAGTAAGATGTTTTTAGAAAGCTCACATAAAAAAATAACGCTGCTAACACAAGCAATCAAAGACAAAGACTACCATGCGATTGCAACCACCAGCCATGCGCTTAAAGGAACCTGCGGCGATGTGGGCGCAGCCAAATTGCACCTGCACTTTACTGAACTAGAGGTACTGGCCGCAAGTAAGGGCAATACGCTAAAAGATATTCAACTTAAGCTACTCGAAATCGAAAAAGACTACGAGATTTTGTTAGAAATTTTACAAAAGCATACCGTAGCCAGGGTCGGCTAATTTTATTAATAGCAAATAAATGGGCTTTGAAAATCAAAGCCCATTTTTCATTAAAGCGCCGCATATTTGTCTTCTAATTTTCATAAAGTGGGAGTATGTTTATACAAACCACTAAAGGAATGACGCTATGACCGCTAAAACGCTGATTTTCAACTTTGATGGCACAGGCAGTGAGCCTCGTGATGCTGAACAATTCAGCGCTGCACACTTCAAAGAAGACGCCAGTATTTCTAATATTCTTAAACTTCATTTACTTTTTGGTGGCGCACTCAATAGCGAACCCGAAACACCATTTCCAACCCAACTTAGCTTTTATTATCAGGGCATAGGCACCCAAGGTAGCCGCTTTCGACGCTTATTTAACCAAGCACTTGCGCCTAGAGGTGATGACGTTGCCAGCATTTTAAACCGTGCGCTGAGCGACTTTAAAAGCTACTACACTGTTGGCGATAAAATACTACTCACTGGCTTTAGCCGCGGTGCAGCGCTAGCAAGACGCTTTGCCAAGTGTTTAGAGCCACTTATTAGTGATGATGTGTACTTGTGTGTATTTGATACCGTTGCATCTATTGGTTTTTCAAAAGTAACTAAGGCAACCCGTGGTGCTGAGCACGTTATTTTTGAAAACTACACGCTAGCAAATAATGTTAAAGCAGCCCTTCATTGCGTTGCTCTCGATGAAAAGCGCCGTGCATTTGAACCGACACTTATAAATAAAGCACCGCACGTTCAAGAGATCTGGTTTGCGGGCGCTCATTCAGATGTTGGCGGCGGATACTATCGAGATGGTTTAGCCGACATTTGTCTTCGATATGCGATTGAGTGGCTTATTGAACAAACCGTAACGCTAAACCTGCTCACCAGCGCAGATATCAATTACAACACCTTATTACCTGAAGAGCACAGTAACCTCATCGCCCAAGATGATGTGACCGTTACCCCTGATCCGCTGGCACTGAGTCATCAGCAAAATTATTTTTGGTTTAACCCCCTGTTTAAACTAGTAGACCGCGAATGCTGTGTTCTGGTTGATAACGAACAAAGCACGTTCGCGCCAACCATTCATTACACCGTCGCAGAGCGTATTAACCGCCTAACAAGCTATCGTCCAGAGTCGTTAAAAAGCCTTCACTACGATGTGCTATATAATGATGAAACGCGCTTAAATTTTAAGGGATTAAGCCCGCATATTGCGCTTGATAAGCAAAATATGACGGTGCTGAGTATTGATGAGAGTAAAGATGTATTTGTGTATGGTGCCGAAAAGTACAACCACACAGGCTTAATGTTGGAGCAAGGCGGTACTTATCGCTTCACCCCTTATCCTGAACAAACCTGGTATGACGATGGTATTAGCTGCGGTCCAGCAGGCTGGCATCGAGATAATATCCAACTTGGTGTGAAAGAAATTCCAATGGCCGTGCTAGAGCCATTTAGACGTTTACCGCACGCACAATGGTTTGCGCTGATTGGCGCTATCGATAACAACGACGATCACTTATTTGAGATTGCTGAGGGTGCCGATATTCGTATTACTAAATCTGGCGAGTTTTGCCCTTTTGCCAACGACCTAAACCGCTTTTATGGGGCGAATGCGGGGCGGATTAAACTGCGCGTTACTCGTTTGGGTTAATTACTTAATTACATACCGAGCGGTAATTTCGATTATCGCTTGCTGATTTTTTAGAATAGCAGAATCAATAGCTGCTCTTTCTTCTGCTGACAAGTTAATTTCATTAAGCATTAGATGAACACTGTCATTGTGGACAATATAAGGGTAGATTTCGATACCCCGCAGCTTATTTTTTTGAATTAAATATAAACCAGCTAATTCATCATCAACAAAAAAATCGACTCGCCTAGCAACTAGCATAGCGAGGCGCTGGCGTAAGGACGCCACTGTAACGAGTTGTTCTTTGTATTTAGCTTGTTGAGCTAACTGAGTAAATTCTGGGCCATAATAACTACCGCTATTAGTCAAAATTACTTGCTGATGATCAAGTAACCCTTTTAAGTCTAGAGCGTCTAAACGGTTATGGGGATACCAAAATAACCGCATCACCTCATTACGGTAAGGCTCTGAAAAGAAGCTAAATGAATCACGCTCTTTGCTATAGCTAGCAGCTGGCAACACATCAATTTTACCATGTTTTAGCTCAGCAAAACCGCGCTTTGAAGACGGCATAATAACGAATTTAGCGCAAAAGCCCGCATCCTTTAGTATTAGGTTTACTATATCAATATCAATGCCAGTCAGCTGATCATTTTGGGTAAATGCATAAGGCGCCCATTGCTGACTAATGCCTACCTTTAAGGTTTTCTCACAACTAAAAGCAGAAGCACTTATTAAAGCAGTAAGAATTAATAACAGCACTTTTAAAACCATCAACACACCTTAGTTTAAGTACTTAGAACTGACTTTCTTTTAGTATGGTTGATAATTGTTGAAAGACCAATGTATGAAATAAGAAACAGAAAGTTAGCAAGCTTTAAGTTACGAGGGGAAAGTTACGAGGTATGAGGTGACTGCCCGTAGGACTGGCTTTAGCCGGGAAATGTCTTAAGTTAGCGAGTTTCAAGGGGAAAGTTACGAGAAACGAATTACGAGGTACGAGTCTGTAGCGGCGATTTTACATCGCGTTTATCTTGTTTTTTCTTGTCTCGTTATCTTGCTTTAATTGTCTCGTTATCTTGCTTTAATTGTCGCGGCATAAAGCCGCTGCTACAGATAGGCGTGAAACTTGTTTCGCGTGTCTGAAGATAAGAAATTTGAAAGGTTTACATGGATTATGTTTGATTCTATTCGGCACTAAAGTACCTCCTACAAGGCTTAAATCGCTGAGAAGAACACTCGACCTGACCAACCCCACAGCTGGACTGACATCTAAAGACTAAAAGCCAGCGATTTTACATCACGTCATGGCTACTTATTTCGATTAGCTACAAATACAATTGTATGATAAAAAGGTACAGCCAAAAAAGGACCATTCTCTTTTTCTTTTATGGGTTGTCTTAAATTTCTCAATTAATAAATAGGTTACAGATGTCATTTATTTCAAAGTTAGGCAAGGGCCTTAAAGGTGCTATGAGCGCCGTAAAATCAGACGAATACCAAGTAAACAACGTAAAAGCGAAATGCATTCATTGCGGGCATCATCACTTCGAGCTAGGTCACGCACAATTAAATACCGCAGGTATGACTTTTTTGAATTTAGATTGGGCAAATGACAGCGCGTCTTTGTTATCGTGCAAAAAGTGCGGCTTCATCATGTGGTTCGCGGTTGAGCCAAAGAAAACGGTTTAATTGTTGGCGAGTTTCAAGTTTCATGATCTGACTGCATAAAAGTAGATACCTGTTTGGAGTTAGTAATCATGAAAGTAAAACCATATCGTAAACATTCGCTCGTATCTCGCAAACTTTCCCTTAGAGCCTAGATCCTAACGCCTTTCCCATTTCTAACTTTACTCTTTCCCCTCGCTAACTTCCTCCCACAAAAAAGCAGCCTTAAGGCTGCTTTGAAGGGAAATCACATTTTAATGATGGGCATTAAATGTGGTTATTACACTTAAAGTGCTTTCCATACATCTGCGACACCTGGCTCGTCTCCTTGAGTCCACCATTTCGCTTCGTATTTATTACCTTGGTGAGTGACTTGATCGCCACCGTTGTAGATACCCGCAGCTTGCCACACAACATCACCATTACCGTCAGTTGGTTGTGAACTTGCTTCCCATGGGCCACCTAAATCAGGGCGGTCGCCTTGTGTCCACCACTTAGCAGTATACTCTACGCCATTATAAGTCACCGTATCACCACCTACATAGATAGCCGCTGCATCCCATGTAGTTTCACCACCTGGCGGAGTTGTTGTGCCAGAATCTGTCACTTTGACATTAAAGCTCACAGCTGTAGCTGTTTGTCCATCACTTACCGAAACCGACACAACATAACTAGTATCTGCATCAACGCTGCCCGCTTGTAAGCTTACATCAGCACCAGAACCCACTAACGTTAAGCCTGCTGGTACTGTCCAGCTGTATGAAAGCGCATCGCCATCAGCATCAGATGCCGAAACCGCTACAGCCACACTCGCCTCTTCAGCCACTGTTTTATCTGCAATGGCCGCAACCACTGGTGCTTGGTTCTCACCTGTTGTTGGTGCTACAACATTCACTGTAACGTTACGGCTTACACTTGCCTCACCATCGCTAACACTCACAGCAACCGTGTATTGCGTATCAGCAGTCACTGATGGTGCAGTAATAACAAGTGTATTTGAATTTTCACCGCTTACTGTTAACGCGCTGTCAGCTGTCCAGCTAAAGCTTAGTGGATCGTTATCTGCGTCAGTTGCCGATGCAGTCACAGATACACTTTCGCCCGCATTAACAGATACGGAGCTTGATACAGATAGCACGGGCGCTCTATTGCTAGGCTCAGTGACTGTACCACCCAACCCCTCATGCATTGCATTAAGAATATCACCATTATCAGCATCAATTTCCCATGCAAATAAGCCACCTAAATTATGCTGATTGACATAATTACCTTTAGCAATAACTGATGCAGGGCTGTCATATGTAATGAGCTTGCCTGTTGAACGATTCCATACATACGCACCTTTTGCTTGCTGATCATACCCCACTTCAAAGCCATTAATTCCAGTACCTGAAGCACCGATCATATTGGCTTTAATGCCTTTATAATCAATAACACCATCTTCCCAAACGCCCTGCGCAGTGCTGCCTTTAAGTGGGCCGGTCCCTGTTGCTGTCATTGGATTTCCATCAATACTTGTGCCTGTTGGATAAACGCCTTCCCAACCACGACCATACATAGCGGTACCTACCACAATTTTCTTCGATGGTACGTTTTGCGCTAGCAATAACTGAACTGCATTGTCGGTTGTGTAAGCCGGGCCTTTATATGGAACACCTTCCTCATCAACACCTGTGCCATCGCATTGACCAACGCGGAAATGCGATGAACAATAAAGCGCTGTTTGGTGGCCCGTCACACCACTCCATGCACCATAAAAGTCATAAGTCATGGCAAAGATATAATCCATATACTGACTAGCGGCTTGATAATCAACATCTTCAATTTTGTCATAACCTGCACCAATCGCTGATGTTAACTCATACTCACGACCTGTCTCTGCTTCGAGTTTGTCAAGCATCGCACGAAGCTCTTGCATCAGCGCTACGTATGCTGGGCCATCAGCAACTGGGTCGCCTAGGTTTGGATTAGCACCATCACCACCAGGGAACTCCCAGTCAATATCAACACCGTCGTAGAACTTCCACGTTCTTAAAAACTCTTCCATTGATGCCACAAACGTGTCGCGGTTTGCTTTATCGGTAAAGTAAGCAAATGGGTCTGATAAAGTCCAACCACCTACTGATGGTAAAATTTTCAGATCAGGATAACGCTGCTTTAACGCCATTAACTGCGAATAGGTACCACGAATTGGGTCATTACTATCAACACCTGGTAGCGCTTTTTGAATCGCTGCCCATGGGTCGTGGATCACTACTTCAAAATCTTGCGAGCCAGCACATGCGGTATTTAGCGCGTTTTTAGGGCCACCTGTTAACGAGTCATTAGGTCCACAAATTGGAATAAATCCATATAAGATATGACTGAGATTTTGCGCTGGAATATTGGTTACATCGTAGTCACGGCCATAAATCCCCCACTCAACAAAGTAGGCACCGGTTACAAGGCCGTCTTTGGTGCCGATATCTTGGTTGTTTGGATCATAATCCATCGGCAATGGCGCTAAATGGCCGCCATCTGTGTCGGCAATAACGATTGGCTTACCTTCACTGCGAGCACAGGTGGTGCCGCCTTCACATAGTTCTAAATACATTGTGTGACGACCCGCTTTATCATACGGGAAGCTAATAACACCACTTTTAGTGCCTGCGGCAAGCGAACCTTCATTAACCAGCATATCATCAAAATACACTTTGTAGCTGTCGCCGCCATCACCACTCCATGCGTTCCATTCAATGCTGATAGTTACTTCATCAACACGGTTCACCAAACTCTTATATGAACCTGTGCCTTCAAGATCAACCTCAACAAATGAGTACTCTTGTGGCTCCCAAATGATGGTTGGTGTTGAAGGTGCCGCATTCGCTGCACTTGCAAAGAGTGCAACACCAATGGCTGCGCTTAATTGTTTTATATTCATGATTCTCTCTTATCTGTTTTTATATAGCGTTACGCTGTTATTGATAAAGTTTGAACTACAAAACTTTAGATTTCTGTCCATACTTGGCTGGCACCCGGTACATCTCCTTGGGTCCACCACTGCGCTCGATAGCGCTGTCCTTGATAGGTTACTTCGTCGCCGCCTTGATAGGCTTTGCCGCTGTTCCACTCGATTGATGCACTGCCAGATTCAAGCTGCCATGCATCACTACTGTCTGGTTGTTCGCCTTGATTCCACCATTTCGCGCTGTAAACGCCGCCGTTGAAACTCACTTTATCGCCCGTGTTGTATTGGCTTGTGCTATTCCAAGCAGGCACGCTCGGATCAACAGGGTCAGGGTCGACCACCGCGCTATTAAGCACAGTCACGGTAAAACTTACTTGGCTTGTGAGCTCGCCATCTGACACCGATACACTCACGGTGTAACTTGCATCAGCATCCACAGCAGGGGCTGTTAGCGTGATATTGGCATCATTACCCGTAAAGCTCAGTGGTGAAGGTACATCCCAGCTATAAATTAATGTGCTTTGCTGATCATCAAAGGCATGAAGGTGTATCGCTGTGCTGCTGCCTTCTTCGACTTGAAGGTCGTCTGGTTGATGAATATTAGGCGCGGTATTGTCAGGTGCAGCTTGTACGCTTAGTGCAAAGCTGTAATTTTCATTCGTTGTAAAGACCTGATTAGTTAGTAAATCTGTAGCATCAAAGACAATATCTCCAGCGCTATTTTGCACGCCAATATTAACTAAGTGCGCGTAATTCAGGTTTAACAGCGCCGCAAATTCAGCCTGCCAATTAGCTTGATTATCAGCTGTGATCTGCATTTGTTGAGTAAGTAACTCTTGGCCATTTTCATCAAATAACCGAGCTGACACACTACCGCCAACCTCAGCGTCTTGTCCTTGACGAACAAAGTAGCTGATTGCTGTCCAATCGCTTGGCTCTGTCGGGGTCGCATCGCTAACGATATTAATATCGCTACAGTTGTAGAAGCCTTCGCCACCGGCATCATCTCGTTGCCAACGCGTATATAATATAGCATCGCCACTGCGCCCTTGCGGGATAGACACACTCATTTCATAGTAACGGTCGTTATTAGCATCAATGCTAAAATCAAGATTACCGTACTCTTCGACAAGCTCTAGGTCATCCCAAGTAAGCACTTGAGTCGCACTATCAAAGCCCGGTTTTGTTAAATAAAACTGCCAAAAACTCGGGTTATGCGGCGTACTCGCTAAAAAGCGCACTAAAATATCGCCATTTGCATTAGGAATAACCTCACTGCGTTGCCAATGCGCTGAAGGTAAATCCATACCGCGTTTTTCTGGGTCGCCTGCTGCACATAGTCGGCCATCAGGTACACTTTGTTTAACTGCCGCAAGGTTTGTGTAATCAATGGTATTAGCCGAAAATTCAATGTCTTGCACAAACTGCACATGCCCTGCTTCAACAAACGCTGCTCGACAAGCAAGATTAGGAATACCCGTGCCATCAGCAGGCCACCAGTACCCGCCATCGGCATTACAAAATGCTTGGCGTGCCTTTGGGCTTTCTAAGAATCCGTGGGCATTCACATGGCTTGATGCACAGGCAAGCAGCATGCTGGTTGCCACTGCCGATAAAGACAATGCCTTTGATTTCATTACTTTCATTGTTGTTCTCGCTGTAGAAATGCGGAGCAAAGTCCTTGCTCCGCTTAGTTGGTTAAAGCGTGCAACTCACCGTCCAGTCAGCAGATGTGCCTGGCTCTGTGCTCGTCCACCACTTTGCTTCGTAAATCACGTTGTTGTGATACATTAGGTCGCCGCCAACAGCATGGCTTGGATTACCAGCCCAATCAGTTTGCGGCCAATTTGGATACACTGGGATGCTCGCTACATCAACACCATTACAGCTTCCCTCGCCACCCGTACCACCACCGGTGTCACCGCCAGTATCACCACTGCCGGCAGTGCCATCCGGTAGCATTGGGTATTCGTATTTGAAGGCGTAGGTTTTGCCATTTTTCTCAATAGTGAAGTTAGTTGGCCCTGTAATTGGCATGTAGTACATAACTTGTGCTTCAACGGTTTCACCTGTGTTAAATGACTTTTCGATACCGCCCCACTCATTCACTAAAGTGATTGAAAAACGATGGAACTCATTTTCAAAGCCGCCGATATTATCGCCAGCCGCATTAGAGCCATTCGCTTCAACAGCCATACCGAGCTTTTCTTGTGCATTCCAATTTGATTTGAAAATCGCAGAGGTAGAAACGGGCACATCAAAGCTGATTTTCGCGCCGCTTAAGTCGATATCTGAGTTATTGGTGAATGCGAATGTAGGTGAAATTGGGTAGTTATCATCACCAATTGGGAAGTCTTTCACTGCAAAGCTTACGTCAACAGCTTCGCTAGGAATGGTGAAATCGACATTGCCTTGATGAGTGTTGTAAGCCACACCACTTTGGTTAAATTTATCGTAAGCAAGTGTGGTTAAGCTTGAGCCCATGAAGTACTCACCTTTCGCTGAGTCATAATCATAGTCACCGGCAAGCTCCCAGAACATGATGCCACCTAGGCCATTGTTGATAACATAATCAACTTTGGTTGCCATTGATTGCTCATCTTCAATTGATAAGAATACCTTTTTCTCTGCATTCCAAAGCCATGGAGCAACAGCTACATCATCGTAGAAACGTGTATAAGTTCCTGTTAATACATCGTCTGCATCGGTTTCTGGCGTGAGGCCATAGATTTCAAGGTAAGAAGGGTTAATGCCATTTTCGAGGTTTTTCGCATGCCATAGCGGGTTTGAACCTGCTGGCATTTCTTCACCAACATCGTTCTTATCGTGCCATAGGTTATCAATGCCGAGTGCGCCATTACCACATTGGTTTTTCTCACCAACGCCGGTCCCTTTAGCACATTTTGATTGATCTGGCAGCGCTGCTTGACCCCATAAACCATTAGTACCACCAGATACATCTTTAAAGCCACGAGTGTAATATGGAATACCAATATTGATGCGACCAGCAGAGACCGCACCGCGGAAGTAACGCACAGCCCAATCAGTATTTAAATAACCAATTCCTTCAAACTCCGCAGTGGTATAAACGCCCCATTGCGCTAATTCAGAATCAAGACCAGTATCGAACAAGGCTGCGTTGTGGCCTACATGTGAATTCCATGCACCATGTAAGTCATAAGACATGATGTTAACGTAATCAAGATACTTCACGCTTTGGAATGTTTCCATACCACGTAATAAGTATCCTGAAGATGGCGAAGCAATCGTTAACAAGTAATGCTTACCAGCCTTTTCACCTGCAATATCAAGTTCTTCACGTAGTTTTTGCATCAATACACGATAAGAGGCATTAAGACCTGCGCGACGTGCATTAGAGATAGGAAAATCATCAGGGTGGCCTGAGTCATTCATTGACGATGGGTATTCGTAATCAATATCGACACCATCAAAACCGTAGGTTTCAATAAACTCAACAGCACTTTTCGCAAAGGCATCAATCCCCGCTTGGTTCACTGAGCCATCGGCATTGGTTGTCATCGTGTAGAAACCACCGCTATTTACGCGAGTACCGTCTGCACCAAAATAACCACCGGTTTCAGCCCAGCCACCTACAGAGATTAAGGTTTTGACATCTGGGTGTTGTTTTTTAAATTTATTGAGTAAGTTAAAGTGACCTGTGTAACTAAAGCTTGGATCCATTTCAGCGCCGGTAACGCCCGGCCAAGTCATGTTTGTCGCTGGGTTGCCAGCTGCATTTGGATCACCTATCGATACTTTGTTATTGCCATCAACATGCGCAAAGGCATAGTTAATATGGGTGATCTTGTCCCATGGAATATCATTAACTAAGTAACTTGGCTGACCATTGGCACCATTTCGCCAACTAGTAAAGTAACCAATAACACGGCGTGGGTGATCTGCGCCCATTTTCTCACGGCCATTTGCATCATATACGCTACAGTATGGGGTATTCACACCTGGGGTTTGATATAAGCCTTGCGGTTTACAATCTGTACCTGGTTCTGTTGCTTCAACAACATTAACAACTTTGCTTTGTGTCCCCGTCGCGCCTTCGTTATCGGTCACCGTTAAGGTAAATGAAAATTGCCCAACTGCAGGTGCCTGCCAGGTATAACTTGAAGAAGCAGCACTTGCTTGATGAACTTCGGTGCTGTTTTCAGTTAACGATAACGCAGTTACTTGGCCATCGTTATCAGTGCCAGAAAGCGCAAACACCACACTGTCACCCACCGTTACTTGCGATGGCAGTGAGCTAAATTCAATGCTCGCCACCGGCGATTGGTTAACTGGCTCAACGTCATCAGACACACTCACTGAATGTGCAACGGCTGCAGAGGTTAGGCCTAAATCATCCGTTGCGACCGCACTAATCACATGACTGCCTTGGGTTGCTTGCCAGCTCGCTGAGTAAGGTGTGCTTGTCACAACACCCAGCGATGTTCCATCAACAAAAAACTCTACACTTGCCACGCTACCATCAGGATCAGCGGCAACCGCACTTATGACAACGCTGTCACTAATGGTAAATAAAGAACCCTCTGCTGGTGTTAAGCTGCTAATTTGAGGCGCTTGATTCTCATTGACAACGCTGTCACAAACACCCAATAAACGCCACTCTTGATCGACACCAGAAGTCTCCACAGGATTAGTTTGCGTCCACCACTTGGCTTCATAAGCGCTACCTTGTGCCTGAACCTGATCACCACCAACATGAGTTTGCCCTTGTTGCCAAATTTCTAAACTGCTGCAATCAATCGCAGCCTGTGCTGTAAAGCCATATAAACCCAGTGACAGTGCACTCAGTTTAAAAGCATTTTTTATTAATTTATGCGAGCTCATTCGCTCCCTCCGCCCAAAGTTTTATAACATTTATTTTACAAATCCAACTTTAAAGTAACACAAAGTGGTAGTTCGTCAAGCCCAGTTCTACCTATAACAGGTAAAATAAACGCACTTTTTGGTGTATGATTTATTTAAAACCACTAAAAAAGAATTAATTATTTTCATCAAAAAGCAAAAACGAGAATGATTCTACCG
>NZ_JAKEVN010000250.1:0-1451 GCF_022398505.1 Pseudoalteromonas sp. Isolate3
CCACAGTGATTAGCTATTTGATGTGGATCAATAATAGTGACAGTTAATAAGTTTATCGTATAGGCTGAAATCCAATAATACCATGGAGGAACGTTATGAAAGCTGCAGTAAATAAAGAGTACAAGGGTAAATTAACAATCGAAGATATCCCATGCCCAGAGGTGGGAATTAACGATGTGCTAGTTAAAATTGCCGCGTGTGGAGTGTGCCACACAGATTTACATGCTTGTCATGGAGATTGGCCAGTTAAACCGAAAATGCCATTAGTGCCGGGCCATGAAGGGGTAGGTACTATCGAAAAAGTAGGTGCAAACATTAAACACTTATCAGTAGGCGACCGTGTCGGTGTTCCTTGGTTATATAGCGCCTGCGGGCATTGTGAGTTTTGTTTAGAAGGCAAAGAAACCTTATGCCTTGAGCAGCACAACACAGGTTATTCAGTCGATGGTGGTTACGCCGAATACTGTGTTGCCCATGGTGATTATGTGATTAAAATTCCTGAAGGATTAGGCTTTGCAGAAGCCGCACCTCTATTTTGCGCGGGGGTTACAACCTATAAGGCGCTTAAAGTTACCGATGCAAAAGCGGGTGACTGGGTGGCAATTGTTGGTGTTGGCGGCCTTGGTCATTTGGCGGTGCAATACGCAAAAGCAATGGGCTTTAATGTAATTGCCGTTGATACCGGCGAGAGCAAGTTGGCACTAGCCAAAGAGCTTGGCGCAGACATCACCATAGATTTTATGAAGCAAGTACCTTCAGAAACCATTTTTGAGCAAGTGGGCGGGGCACATGGTGTTGTGTGTACGGCTGTTTCAAAACCCGGTTTTGAGCAAGCTTATAAAAGCGTGCGCCGTGGCGGTAAGTGCGTACTTGTAGGTTTACCACCAGAAGATATGCCATTGCCAATTTTCGACACCGTGTTAAATGGTGTGTCTGTTGTTGGCTCAATTGTTGGTACGCGTAAAGACTTACAAGAATGCCTCGACTTTGCTGCTAAAGGTAAAGTTAAAGCCATTATTGAAGAAAAACGACTCGAAGATATCAATGATATTTTTGACGACATGCTAAAAGGTGATATCACAGGCCGAATCGTAATGACGCTTTAAACTTAAGTCAGTTAATGCTGTCAGGTTTGGTTGAGCGGCTCAATTGAGTCTGACAGTTTTTCATATGCTAAAAAGTAAGTAACTGTAACTTGTTTTTGTCGGATAGACGACACCTGTTACCAAGTGTCGCCCTCCTAAGAACCGTACGTGCAACTTTCACTGCATACGGCTCAAGCCTTCACGAAGGCACCTAATTGGTACCCAGCAACTTATAAAGCAGCGAGATTAGGCTCATTCCAAGAGTTGCGGCATTGCCTCTTTGCTTTTCTCTTTGCCAAGTATTCTTGGTATAAAGGATCAAAAGGCGTAGCTTCACTCCTGATTTTCACATGTCTCTCTATTGGC
>NZ_JAKEVN010000251.1:0-1380 GCF_022398505.1 Pseudoalteromonas sp. Isolate3
AATAATGTATACCTTATTTAAATAAGCAAGTTTATAGGCAGGAAGCCTTTAAATGAGAAACCAGTACTGCAAGTAGCTCAAAATAGCGAATTTGATAGCACTTTGTTTAAAACACCTCCGTAACGGATTGATATTTAGTCAGCTTGTTGAAATTTAAATCATTTAAATAAACTTAGATAAAAAACTGTTGACTTTATTTGGGGGGCTGCATAGAATGCGCCCCGCACTCAGCGATACACAGCCAACATTAATTGGTGGTGTGTATGCAAGTCGGGGCTATAGCTCAGCTGGGAGAGCGCTTCGCTGGCAGCGAAGAGGTCTGCGGTTCGATCCCGCATAGCTCCACCAGATTTGCATAGTGTTTGTCCTAGGGTTGCAGTTTTCTGCGTCCCCATCGTCTAGAGGCCTAGGACACCGCCCTTTCACGGCGGTAACAGGGGTTCGAATCCCCTTGGGGACGCCACTTACTTCAAGTAAGTGAGCAATTGCCAAGAAAATAAATATGTTAGTCTCGAGTACTTACATGTTAATTTAGTAACCTTAACTCCGATATGAGTCAAACTATCATTTAATGTCCTAGTGACACATTATGTGTCCCCATCGTCTAGAGGCCTAGGACACCGCCCTTTCACGGCGGTAACAGGGGTTCGAATCCCCTTGGGGACGCCACTTAYTTAAGTAGGTTATGTGTAGYGGKKCGGTGAACWCCGMRCAATCTATGCAMGACGTTATCAAGAGTACKAATCTCTTGGGGACGCCACTTACTAAAAGTGTTGTGTTATTAAAACTCGTCTGAATCGAGTCTAACTATTCAGTTGTCCTAGTGACACATTATGTGTCCCCATCGTCTAGAGGCCTAGGACACCGCCCTTTCACGGCGGTAACAGGGGTTCGAATCCCCTTGGGGACGCCACTTACTAAAAGTGTTGTGTTATTAAMACTCGTCTGAATCGAGTCTAAYTATTCAGTTGTCCTAGTGACACAGAAACTTTCTGTTTAAGCTAAGGCCATTCGCCTCGCAGGCTCGGTCTCATCTTACACAGAAATAGCAAATCGGTGATTTGCAAACCAATTTCTGCGTCCCCATCGTCTAGAGGCCTAGGACACCGCCCTTTCACGGCGGTAACAGGGGTTCGAATCCCCTTGGGGACGCCACTTACTAAAAGTGCTGTGTTATTAAAACTCGTCTGAATCGAGTCTAACTATTCAGTTGTCCTAGTGACACATTATGTGTCCCCATCGTCTAGAGGCCTAGGACACCGCCCTTTCACGGCGGTAACAGGGGTTCGAATCCCCTTGGGGACGCCACTTACTAAAAGTGYTGTGTTATTAAMACTCGTCTGAATCGAGTCTAAYTATTCAGTTGTCCTAGTGACACAG
>NZ_JAKEVN010000252.1:0-1373 GCF_022398505.1 Pseudoalteromonas sp. Isolate3
TTATTATACAATTAAAGAATAACCAATTACCTAAGTTAACTCCTGTAGATGATAAGTCTCTGTGGTTATCACTTGATCAGGTGCCATGAGCTCAAAAATTTTTATAATCGGTTTACCACGAACCGGCACAACCAGTATATGTAACAGCTTTTTAGAACTCGGCTATAAAACCTCGCACACAGCCTATACCCAACAAGCAATTACCAACGCAGACGTTATTGCCGACACCCCTGTATTTAGTGAATATGTTTTACTCGATAAACACTTTGCAAACAGCCGCTTTATAAATCTTGAGCGCGACTTAGCTAAATGGCTACCATCAATCAGGCAGCTATTAACACGTATGCACACTAATTTAATGCGCCCAGACGGTGGCTTTAATATCCACTTAAAACGCTGTTATCTTGAAGTGTTTGGCCACTATAGTTTGGTAGATTTAGAATCTGATGAGTATTTAACAGCCTGTTATCAGCGCCATCAACAGCAAATAGCAGATTACTTTAAAGGCTGTGAACATCAATTACTAACACTTAATGTTGCTGACCCTAATAGCCCGCAACTATTGCAGCAGTTTTTAAGCACGGAACAACCAATCAGCTTTAAACAGCTTAATATTGGGGGCAAGGTCACAGCTTGGAATGATATAAAACACCCAGATAAAGTGTCATCAACCCGAAGTGGTAAAATTGATAAATCTCTTGGTTATAATCATAAGTAAAATACGCTAGAATCGCCGCCATTATAAGTTAAGTTGTTCCTTATTATGTTTGAATTAAAATACCACACGCCATTTGAATGGACAGAAGGAGTCTTGGCTGACTTCAATACCTTTTTACAAGATCATGCTGCAGCAGAAAAAAAAGCCTCTGGTATGGCTATGTCTATGCTTTCACACTACCCAGATCGTCGTAAGCTCGTTAAAGCTATGACTGATTTAGCGTTAGAAGAAATGATTCATTTTAAACAAGTTTTAAAATTACTAATGGAACGTGATGTTTCCCTTGGTAATGATCAAAAAGATCCTTACATCAAACAAATTCGCGCGGTTTTCAGAAATGGTCGTGATGAATTCTTAATGGACCGCTTATTAGTCGCAGGAGTAATAGAAGCTCGCGGACATGAGCGTTTTTCGCTTGTCGCTGAAGCCTTACCAGCAGGTAAAGAAAAAGAGTTTTATGTCGCGATTGCTAAATCAGAAGAAAAACATAAAAACTTATTCGTTGAACTTGCCTACGAGTATTTCGATAAGCAAGAAGTTGATGCTCGCCTTGAAGAAATCCTTATCGCAGAAGCTGAAATCTGTAAAAATATACCGTTTACAGCGGCACTTCACTAGTACTGATGTTAATGTATTAGGCTAGTTTGCCTAATAC
>NZ_JAKEVN010000253.1:0-1295 GCF_022398505.1 Pseudoalteromonas sp. Isolate3
ATCTAATACAAAGGATAGTTATATGAAAAGTTTATTTTATAAGTTAGCTGTATTACCACTTGCTATTACCTCTGCACTTGCCGTGGCTAACACAAATTTGATTGAAAATGGATCATTCGAAGCCGAGGTTGTCACTGATCATAATGGCCAATGGCAATTATTCAAGGAAATCACTGGTTGGACACGCAGCGAAAACGCACCTTTTGAAATACAAACGAGTAGTCTAGGAATTCTCAAAGCGAAAGAAGGCCAAAAATATCTAGAACTTGGCTCTACGCAGCAATATAGCGTGTCTCAAGCCGTAGCTACAACAGCTGGTAAAATGTATGAAATTAGCTTCTATTACTCAGCACGTGTGTCTGGTGATGATACAGCGAGTACAGTTGAAGTGCTGTGGAATGGTGAATCCTTAGGTGTTGTTAATGCTAAATTTAAAGGTTGGACTAAGTACAGCTTTACTGTAGAGGCAACTGGCACAAGTTCAGAGATTACATTAGCTGGCGTTGGTAGCAGAAGTAGTGTGGGTGGCTTCATCGATAATGTTTCTGTAAGTGAAGCTACAGAATACTGCTCAGTCCAAGCGGGTTTGTATGCAATTAATAAATATGGTTCTGATTCAGAAGGCTATATTTACCACTTAGACCCTGAAACATCAGCTGTAACAAAAATTGCTGGTGTTACTAATACAGCTGCAAACATAGCAGGTATGGACGGTAAGCTATACTTTATGGAAAAGCTAGATAGTGAGACTAGAGACTCAAAAATTTACAGTCTAGATTTAGCATCAAATACGCAAAGCGAAGTCGCAGATACTAACTCTTATACTATTATTCGTTCTACAGTTTCTCCTGATGGTCTTAACTTACGTGCAACAAGCAAAACCTACATGTATGACTTCAACCTTGAAACTGGTGAAAAGACAGTTCTAGGAAAACTAAGCTACGAAGGTGAAGAGTTCATAGGTGGTGATATTGCATACTCAAGTGACAATAACGTACTTTATGCATTAACTGAACAAGCACTATACACAGTTGATCAAGATACTTTAGAACTTACATTAGTAGGTGAGCATGGAGTTAACTGGGCATCAGGCCTTGCAGTTGCCGATGATGGTACGATCTATGTTACTGGAAGAAAGAGTGGTCAAAGCGCGAAGCTTTATACGCTAGATCAAAACACTGCTGAAGCAACATATATAATGCGAGGTCCAGCTAATCTAAATGATCTAACATTTATTAGTGGGTCAACTTGCTCAACACAGTAAACTTTTAATATTATAAATGCCAGTTAAATAC
>NZ_JAKEVN010000254.1:0-1279 GCF_022398505.1 Pseudoalteromonas sp. Isolate3
CATTTGCGGCCTTTTTAATGCATATGTCGTAATAGTAAAATTTAAAAAATTAGATTGCTGAGTTTATAAAGGCTAAGGCCAAATATAAGTAGTAGTACCGGGGCGACTACAAGGTTAACAAGCAAGGAGTTGGTGTGTTCTTTCATGATAGATTTTTGATTAACTAACCAAACAAGGTAACAGGTAACGATTGGGAGTAATAAACCATTAGCCGCTTGTGCAAAGATGATGACCGCAACAGGATCAAGTCCAAGTGATGCGACAAGTGAGCCAAAAACGAGGATAATAATGGCGACAAGTTTAAACCGCATATCACTCATTTGTGTTGACCAGCCAAGCATACCGCAAACAGCATAAGCACCAGCAAGTGGGGCAGTAATTGCGCTAGTTAGGCCAGCTGCACATAAACCGATAGCAAAGAAATAATGTGCCATACCACCTAGGAGAGGCTCTAGTTGCACGGCCATATTAGCCGCTGATATTTTTCCTGCATCGCTACCATAAAACGCCACTGATGCCGTTGATAGAATGGCTAAGGTTATTATACCTCCTAAAGTAATCGAGATACTGGTATCAAGGTTCGTTTCTTTAATTACTTTGTTAATGTTTTTAGAACTATCGTGTTTTTCAGCAAGTACTCCTGAATGTAAAAACAGGTTATAGGGCACAATTGTTGTGCCTATCAAGGCCAGTACCGTGGTAATTGAATCATTTGGTAAGCTCGGTATAAAGCCCTTTAATATCTGATTAAGAGGTGGAGCGGCCATAACGAGCGTTGATATAAACACTAAGCTCATCAACACCACTAAAACAATTAACGCACCTTCAATTACTTTGTGCTTGCCAGTGTACAAAAGCACTGCACTTAATACTGCAATAAGTGGTGTCCATAACATTGGGCTGACAGATGGCATAATTTCTTGCAGCCCTAAACTTGCACCAGTCAGATTGCCCGCTTCATAGGCAGCACTACCAATACCAATGGCACTGATCACTAATATCGCTGCGAGTGCTTTAAAAATAGGTGTTTGAATGGTTGTCCTAAGTGCAGACGCTAAATCTTGCCCAGTAGCTACGCCGAGACGGGCAGCCATTGATTGCAACAAAATAGTTGCTATGACAGAAAACAATAACGTCCAAATAAGAGCAAAGCCAAAATTGGCACCTGCAACACTTGCAGTAGTGATGGTTCCTGGGCCAATAAAAGCGGCGGTGACTAGAAGTCCGGGACCTAAACGCATGATAAAACCTTTTATTATTATTTGTTTAGTGTTTTAAC
>NZ_JAKEVN010000255.1:0-1252 GCF_022398505.1 Pseudoalteromonas sp. Isolate3
TTACAAAGCCCCGGCTAACGAGGCTTTGGATTCAAAATCAACTCAATCGTTCCCAAACTAAATCAGCTATCTTGGCTTCTTTTTCTAGGTCAAATTGAGACTCATGTAGAAAATACTTTATGAATGAACGTATAGTATTTTTTTGATTCAAAGATAACTTTACAAATAAAGACTCATACTCTGAGCCACCTTGTATATTGAGGCTCAAGACAGAAAAGATGGAATCTGATAAAACATCAATCTCATCAAAATTAGATAAACAAAGAGTCATGAATGAAGGTAAATAATAAACGAAATAAGCTGGAGCTAGTCGGTAGACTATTGCTGTCAAATCTACTTGACAACATTTGATCACATCTATTCCAAAGTCTTCCCAAGATTTACCACTCAAAATTCTTATAACCTCTTTGTCTTCCCAATCTAAATTAGGCCTATCTATCAAAGGGCAACTGGGTTGCTTTGTACTGCCAAATGCATATGACAAACTATCTAATAGCGCTAATTTATTCATTGAACTAACTTCTCACTTATTTTTGTAAAGATTGACATTTAGCCATACTTTTCCAAGCATCAATAGCTTGGTTTCTATGATTTGCATCTCCTCCCATGAAACACTTTTTATTTATTGTGTCTCTCGCTATTGCACACCTCTGGTTGGCGACCTCCCGAAGGAATAAATCACCTCTAGACATGGATTGGGAACATCTTCTTGGTCGTTTGCATTCTTGGTTTACGTTTTGCTGTAGTTTTTGCTGTTCAGATGGGGAGCATTGACCGGGAGGTTCAATGTTATTTGCCGCAGGGCTAATTTTCAGACCCGCATTATCAACTTCACAACTTTCATTATCCTCATTTCCAAACAAATCAGAAATCTGAATAACAGAATCGACAAAAGCCATATTTTCTTTTGTACCCGGTAAAAATACCGGATGAGCAGCAGGAGTGGGACCCGGCCCAACAATTGGAATCGCTGTTAAGCCGTTAGGGTCATAATTATTTACAGGGTTATTTCCAACATATCCATAAGTATTAATCCCACCCGCTAAACCAATCGGATCTGACTGAATGTAGCGTCCCAATTCAGGATCGTAATCCCTAAATTAGTTGTACTCTAAATAGGTTTTGAACTATCGAATTAGAAGCTTGATAGTTATAGCCTAGCTTCATCCTATTTCCATTAATATAGTTCTAGGCTAAAGCCTTAGTTAGAGAGCCTTTAAACGCAAGCTTTAATAATAGCTAATTCCAATAT
>NZ_JAKEVN010000256.1:0-1246 GCF_022398505.1 Pseudoalteromonas sp. Isolate3
GTTATAAATTAAAAATGTTTATTTTTTCCATTATTTATCCTTTAAGGGCATTCCATCTGTGGAGACCCCCCATCCAAGGGTCAGAAGCTTTGGACGATTGGGGTAGGTCCAATTTCAATATTGGACCTACTTTTGATTGAGATTAAATTAGGCTTTTATAAGTTTATAACTTATCACGAAAGCAAATCAGATTACTTACATATGAACACTTGATCTTTGCCCCTCTTTTTTGCTTGATAGACAGCTTCATCCGCATGTCTAATTGAGGCAATAATAGTTTCGTTATAATTCAACTGACTAATACCTACAGAAAATGTAAAGTTCACCTTAGCATTTAAGTAAACTATGGAGCAGTCATGAACAGATTTTGAAATTCTCTCCAATACTTCTTTTGCTTTATCAGAAGTTAATCCTTGAAAAGCGATGACAAACTCTTCTCCACCTAAACGACAAAAAAGATCACTTTTTCTCAATGATGACTTTACAATTTCTGCGAATTTACGAAGAACTAAATCACCTGCCTCATGGCCAAATTTATCGTTTATTGATTTAAAATTATCAAGGTCTATCATTGCAAAGGATAAAGGTTGTTTCTCCCTTACATGTTGATTAAAAATTACATCTATAGATTCGAAAAAGAATCTGCGATTATGAACACCCGTTAACTCATCTTTAAAGGCTAAAGTCTCAAGCTTCTTCTCAAGTTTAGCTTGTTCTCGCGCCATAAATCGATATGTACAACAATCCGCTAAAACTTCTGTGAAATGAACCTCTTCTACCGACCACTCTCTAGATTCACCTACTTGCTCGCAACATACAACTCCAATTGGAAACCCTTCTTTAAAAATTATTGTATCCAACATTGACTTAATGTTCTGTGGCTTGAGATAATCATCGCAAAAGCTCTTGGTTCGTTCATCTGTTTCTGCATCATTGACAACTATTGAGTTACCAAAAAATATTGCAGAAAAGTATTCTGGATGATTTTTTTTCTCGATGATTGGAGGTTGTGGTGGAACTTCCGTAAAGTACCACTCAGAATTCAAAACACACTCCAAATATTTACCATCTTCAATCATCCAAATTGAAATTCGACTTACATCTAAAGCATTAAGTCCCAAAAGGATAATCTCTTTCATGAATCGATGTGTATCGGTGAGTAAATCCTCTCGCTTAGATGCAATCCTTCTTATTAAATTTGAATTAGCTACTAAACAACTTTTATCACTAGCCATTTGATTCATAT
>NZ_JAKEVN010000257.1:0-1228 GCF_022398505.1 Pseudoalteromonas sp. Isolate3
TATATATTTAAAAAATGCAGGTTTAGTCCTGTCTTTATGTATGGCTGTGAGTTTTTCAGTTGCCACTTATGCCAAACAGAAAAGTATTTCATGGCTAGATAGTCAAATAAATAAAGATCCCGAAGTTGTTGCGGCTAAAGAGTTACTTAATGCAAGTAATCATAGAGCCAAGAGCTTAACTAAAGCCGTATATAACCCAGAGCTTGAAGCAAGCTATGAAAAAGAGGGTGATTTTGATAATTATTCTATTGGTATCAGTCAAACGATTGATTTTTGGGATAAGCAATCAGCAAATAAAAGCATTGGTGAAATTGGTGTTTATGCAAACCAGCAACAATTGTTATCTCTACTCGATTCTAAAAAGGCTAACGCTTTAACTGCAATAGTTAATTGGCAAGCAGCAAAAAAGGTGGCTCAGTTACTTTCAGTAAGAGAAAATCAATTACAAACGCTCGTTGGAATTATTGAAGATAAGCGAAAAGCAGGACTTTTAGAGCCACTTGACGCTGAACTGGTTTATTTAAACTTGTCCCAAGTTTTCAGTGAAATATCTGAGTCGCAAATTGCTTTGAAAAATGCAGAGGTAAATGTTCAGGAGTTATTGCCTGATTGGACGCCTAATACTACCAATTTGTTTTCATTTACTTTTGGAGCAACAAACTATTCATTTAACTCTCAGTGGGTTGAGGAACATCCAAAAGTTAAACTCGCTAGAGCGCAATGGAAGATAAAACAATCTAAAGCTCAACTAACCACTATGGAATCTAAAGCCAATCCAACCATTGGAGTTAACGCAGGGAAAAGTGGAGATGAAGACTTGATTGGCGTGACTTTCTCAATGCCTTTAAATATCAGAAATAACTATTCAGATACTGTTAAAGCCGCTTATTCAGAAGCAATTGCAGCAGAGGCTAACTTTCGGTCGGTTTATCGAAAGCAGTCATTTGAAGCAAAAGCTAATTATGAATCGCTTATTGTCAGTAAAAAATATTATGAGCAATGGCAAAAACTGACAAAAGGCAGATTAGATAGCAGCGAAAACTTATTAAATAAGCGCTGGGAAGCTGGTGACATTAATACTTCTGACTACTTACTTGCATTAAATCAACGTGCGGAAGGGCTTCATGCAGGAATACGTTTGGAAAATCAATTCAAGCTTGCAGAAATATCCTTCATTTTAAGTATGGGTCAGTTATCCAAATTTGAGATTTGAGCGCTTTGTTTTTTC
>NZ_JAKEVN010000258.1:0-1223 GCF_022398505.1 Pseudoalteromonas sp. Isolate3
GAGCAACATACTATATTCTTCGTACTCTGCTTTTTTAGTGTTGTATAAATTTACTAGCCACTGACCGTGTTCGCTGATAAAAGCACCAGGATTATTAGAAATCAATTTACCTAAAGCCCCAAACTCTCCGTCAATAACAGCTTTTAGCGCTAAATCATATGGGCTCGATTGGTTATCAAGTTCTATAGAATTAGCAATCAACTCCATTGAACTATATTTACCATCACTAAATGGGTATGGAATTTCATCTTGTGACCAATCTATATTTTTATTTATTAAAAAAAGCCTTAAATCTCCGATTCGCCTATCTAGTGCTTGAAAGAGTAATTTTTTAGCCTTCCATTCCTTAGCAAATTGCTCAAAATTTTCAGAATTGACTTTTTCACCGTTTAACCACTTTACGACTAACTTTTTATCTTCAAAAAGCGTGTCTAAAATTACAAGGTTTCGTATAAATATGTGATTACCTGCTTTAATAGGCTTAGGTACATAGTCGACTGACTCAGATTTTATATCGGCCTCATCCAGTAGTTTGGCATTGAGATTTTTATCTTTAACGTAATAATTTAAACGACTTCTTAACCGCTCTGGTAACAAATTACGGTCAATTCCTAATGCCTGACAAGCAACAGCCGCAATACTTGTATTTTTACCAGCCATAAGTATTTCCGTAGCAACCGAGGCGCTGCTCAACAATTTCTACCGTAATGCTTCCTCTAGCGATATCAGTGTAATCAATGTTGTAAGTATCTGCTTTACACTCTTTGGCTAATTTATAAATAGCGCCAACACACATACCTGCCAGATTAGCTTCTTTTAAAGAGGTACTTAAAGAGCTTAATAGCGATGCTTTTTGCTCTAAAAACTCAGAGCAAGCTTCTTTCAAATTAATCCTATGTACAGATTTAAAACCAGTACATTGTCCAGCTAAATGAGCTTCAGTAAGCGATGTTGATAGTCTTTCTAGTAGAGAATGTTGCTGTTCTTTCTTTTCTTTGCAGGCGAGGTCAATATCTATTTTTGCTAAGCATGTAGTGCTAAAAGCCATAAGGGCAATAAAGATACTCCACTTAAACATTTGCACTCTCAACTCTTGTAATTGCCTGTTTATTTAACTCTTCAGTCGGCTCATCATCGAGTTTAAAGTTAATAACACAAGACAGAAATAAACCAATAATTATAAAATCATCAATCCAATATTTGTTGTAACTTAAGATAAAAAC
>NZ_JAKEVN010000259.1:0-1206 GCF_022398505.1 Pseudoalteromonas sp. Isolate3
GATTAAAACCGAAGAGTTTAAACCATTTAAAACAGATAGTTATCACTATTCTTATGCGTTTACTCTTTACAACAAAGGAAGAACACATCTTACCATAAGTTAGTATCTATGTAACCTCAGCTTTACGCTAGACAAATACACTTTTCTAGCACTATATTGAAAAATAATAAAAGCGAGCTATAGAATACAATAAAGAACACATCATACTTTTTCGTGCTTCTAGTTAGGTCAGCTATATTCATAATGGAAACTTCAAATTATCAAAAGAAAAGGTTAAACTTGAAACATGAGTATGTAAGATGTGTTCTTATGAGTACAAAGCTAGAAATTCGCAGTCAGTTTGATTTGGTAAGTGAGCTAACCCATTTATTTTGTGAAGAATTAAAACAGATGGGGTTTTATAAAGCGTCATATTATCAGTTGCCAGATATAAATATTAACGATGAAAAACAAGTTCCTTCTAATATCCCTGTTAATAAATTTGAGGGAGAGGAAGCTCAAAAGCAAATTCTTAATTCTTTTGGGGACTTTTACAAGAAAACGGGGTTAAGTAGCCGTGTATTAAAAAGGCATCCTGGGTTGTTAGTACTAAAAGATGTCGATAAGCAGTTTATTACCGCACGAATAAATCAGTTAAATAAAGCTAAATCCGATTTTAAAAACTGTGTGTTAGCAATTGATAATAATGATGCACGCTTTGAAGCTGTTCACAACGCAGTGCCAAACCTTATTACTTTAGCTGCTTATCGTAAAATTCATTTTGAAACTGAGTCCCCCTACTCTGTTCGTTTTACCTGGATGCACAAACATGCAACAAAAACGCTTACAAAAAAAATGGCGTTAGCTATGTTAGAAAAGTCGGCAGGTTATTCAAATCCAAGAATGATCGACCAACATTCTTGGCAAGCACTTGTAGCACAAGAACAAAGTCGTGTTGCAAGTTTGGGTGATAAAGAAAAATTACGAATTCGCAGGCCTACAAGAGTAAGTCCACAAGTAAATGTAAGATACACAGCGCAAAACCGATATCATGTTAGTGCAGCTCTCCCATTTATTTTGATAAACCCAGAACCAGATGTAAAACTTGGTACATTATCAGATTACCAAAAACCGGAGAGTCATCCTCGGAAAAGAGAATATGATTTCTTAGTAGATAGACTTTACTTAGAACAAGTAACAGATTGATTATGTTAAAAAGGCCACATG
>NZ_JAKEVN010000026.1:0-38832 GCF_022398505.1 Pseudoalteromonas sp. Isolate3
AAAAGGAGCCATGCGCTCCTTTTTTATTAATAAGAAAAAAGTATTAAGGTTTAGTGTGAAAATTTCAATGATTGCTGCTATGGCAAATAACCGAGTAATTGGTCAAGACAACCAAATGCCATGGCATTTACCTGCCGATCTGCAACACTTTAAAAAAGTAACCATGGCAAAGCCTGTGATCATGGGCCGTAAAACGTTTGAATCAATAGGCCGCCCTTTGCCAGGCCGTCAAAATATTATTATCACGCGTAATGCTGATTATACCGCAGAGGGTATTGAGGTGGTTACTTCACCTGAGGCTGCGCTGGAATTGGTTGCTGATGTTGAAGAAGTTATGATTATTGGAGGTGGAAATATATACGAACAATTTCTATCTCAAGCAGATCGTCTATACTTAACATTCATCGACCTTGAAGTGGCCGGTGATACGCAGTTTCCAGATTACGAAAGTGTTGCTAATTGGACAGTTGTAGAGCAAGAACAGCATCAGCCTGATAACAAAAACTCTTACTCGTATACCTTTGTAACGCTGTATAAAAATTCGTAACATTATTGCGGTAAAAATAATTAGTTGGTACAATATTACACAATCTTGGTAAGAAGAAAGTATTACATAAGGGCAAAATATGATGAAGTTACCAAATATGTTACTTGCAGCGGCTGTTGTTTCAGCGTCAGTTGCGTATACAGCACCAGCAAAAGCTGATGATCAATTAGCGGTTTCTATCTGTGAGTACATCGCAGCTGATGATAAAAACCGTTTACGTAGTAAGCTGAAAAGCTCACGTGTGAAAATTCGTAACATCTTTGATGCTGTAAAATGTAATGGCAAAAATATGCTTCGTCATGCAATTGAAAGCGGCGCTGCGGATGCTGGTGAATACATCGTTAAGAACTTATCTAAAAGCTCTTTAGAAGACGGTGCAGACATCGCATGGGCTGAATCAAACGGTCACGGTGGTTCACCACTGATCGCTGTTATTAAAGACCGCGCTGGCCTTTAATTTAAACGCCAATAGAATTTAAGAAACCGCACTCGTTGCGGTTTTTTTGTGCCTGAATAACACCTTATAAAGTGAATACATATAAAAAAGCCGTGTTTGCTTTCACAAACACGGCTTCTATCTTTGTTAGATCGTAGCTCGTTTACAGCTTCTTAAACTTTAAACGCATCTACCGATAAACGAAGTTCTTCTGCTAACTTAGCAACTTCTGAACTCGAAATATTGGTTTGGTTTGCGCCTTCAGCTGTTTGCTCTGCGATTGCAACAATCGACTCTAAGCGTTCGCTAATTTCTTGCGATACTTGCTGTTGCTCATGAGCTGCTGTTGAGATCTCCTCACTTACGTTATGAGCTTGCGCAACGGCTGCGGTGATTGAGTCAAGAGCTGTGTTTGCAAGGTCTGATTGCTCAACACACGACTCAGCTTGTTGCTTACCTTTCGACATTGCCGATACAGCAGCCTCTGCACCAACCTGAAGCGATTCAATCATAGCTTGGATCTCTTGCGTCGATTCTTGAGTCTTACTCGCTAGAGAGCGTACTTCGTCAGCTACAACAGCGAAGCCTCGACCTTGTTCGCCAGCACGTGCAGCTTCAATTGCAGCATTCAGTGCAAGTAGGTTAGTTTGCTCTGCAATGCCACGAATAACATCTAAGATGCCACCAATTGATGCGCTATCTTTGTGTAGCTTATTGATAACTTGTGATGCATCATCAACTTCACGAGCAAGTTGTTCAATAGTCGCTTTGTTTTGCGAAGAAATACCTTTAACACGGTCAGCTTCTTTATCTGCGTTCTTGATTTCACTTAGTGCTTGTTGAGCGCTA
Organism: Pseudoalteromonas sp. Isolate3; assembly: GCF_022398505.1. Lineage (NCBI taxonomy): Bacteria > Pseudomonadati > Pseudomonadota > Gammaproteobacteria > Alteromonadales > Pseudoalteromonadaceae > Pseudoalteromonas > Pseudoalteromonas sp. Isolate3. The sequence continues at coordinate 1,833 of NZ_JAKEVN010000026.1, forward strand.
CTGCTTACTGCTTGTGATGTGCTGCTCATTTCAGTGGTTGCTGTGGCAGCTTGTTCAACTTGCGCTTGTTGATTACGAATAGCTTGGCTAGATTCTTCAGTGATTGCTGAAGTCTCTTCAGAGGCTGCAGCAAGCTGTGTAGAGCGAGAGATAATACCTTGAATAAGCGTACGTAAACTTTCGATTAGCGTATTACAACTGCGTGATAGCTCACCGAACTCGTCTTTAGCAGAGTCGTCTAGGCGTTGAGTCATATCGCCGCTAGCAACAATATCAAGAATACGGTTTACTTCAGAAAGTGGTTTAGTAATACGGCTAACAGTAATTGCTGCAACAGCAATAGCAATTAAAGTGGCGATAACCATGGCAATCCAAGTCCAAATCGTTGCCGTAGATACGTTCCCACTTACATCTTGCTGTAAGTCAAAAGCAAGGACCGTAGCTTGGTCAACAAGCTCTTTAAGTTGCTTTAGAGCTTCAGTGGTTGATTTTTCTGCATTAGCCAGCTCAGCTTGAGTTTGTGCAATTGCATCAATGAGACGTTTTTTATTTGCTGATAAACTGTTGTTGCCGCGAACGTTGTCAGCAAGACTTTCAAAATAACCATTTAGGTCATTATATAAATCCGCATTATTATCAATGATAGCTGGACGGATAAGGCCAAGGCTTCGTTCAACTTCTTCTAGGTAATAAGTTTGTTCGTTTTTGATGATATCTAAGGTATTAAGCGTTTTAACCGTTAGCATGTCTGTGCTATTAGTTACTACTGATTGGAAGTTATTTTCCATGTTATTGGCAGCTTGATAAGCACGCGAGTGGTTTTCTTCAAGACCATCAATATCAATAATATCAAGTACAACAGAGTTAGCATCTTCAGCACTTATCTCGATGTTTTCAAGCTGGGTGCGCAGTGTTTTGTTGAGCTCAAGTTGAGTTTGTTTGTCTGCAAAAAGGTTATCGACAGATTTAGCAAAGCGTTTATAAGTTTGTTCAACTTCTTGGCTGCTTTGTTTCAGTTTCGGATCGTTACTAACTACCTGTTGTAAATCTTGGTAGGAGTTATCGTAACGCTTTTTCTGTTCGTTAAAGTTTTTTCTAAGTGCAGCTAATTCATCTTGTGATGTAGTGTAAAAGCTCGCTTGCGCTGACTTACTCATCAAAATGAATTCAACTTGCAACTCATAACTTTTGTCGAGAGCCGGTAATGACAGCTGATTAACTCGCTGTGTCGATTGATCAATGTTGGTAATTCTGATCAACGAGTTACCACCAATAAATAGCAGGAGTAACGTAATAACAATAAAGCCACCCCAAATTCGCTGTCTAACGGTCAAGTTCATATGTAATTCCAGAAAATAGTACTAATCAATACTTATCGGCAAGGTTGCCAATTAGTTAAGTAATTAAATTTAATTAGCTTTAAATTAAATCAACTTTAATTTATATAAATCTAACAGATGTTCAGCTATTTTTCAGTTTATTTAGATAAAAGAGTGGGATTTTTCGACAAAACAGTCTTTTTTGCTGAGTTCCATGAGTGTCATTGCGCCTCCCCATACACAGCCAGTGTCGAGGGCATGAATATTTTCGGCGTTTACTTTACCTTCTAAAGCGGCCCAGTGACCAAATGTGATCTGTTGATTGAGTTCAGAAATATTCGGATGCTCAAACCAAGGTAGTATTGAGCTATCTTCACTAACGCTGGTTTTATTGCTGAAATCTAGCTCACCGAGCAAATTTACAAAACGCATACGAGTGAAGTAATTAACAATATAACGAAACTTGGCTTCATTACTCATCGTTGATTGCCATTCTAATGGATGGGAGTCATACATATTGGCAAAGTAATGATTGGCATCGCTACCTTGATAGCAACTTTCTGCAAAGCGAGCGCGCTTTAATGCTTTTTTAATCGACCAATTTGGATTTAAGCCGGCATGGCTTATTAGCATGTCGTAGCTTTCAAGCCACAAGGCTAAAGGCTGTTGTTGCAAAAAATGAATATATTCAGAGCGTTTTGGACTAGAAAAAACAGCATCAAGCTTATCTTTAGGATTTGCTGGTTTATTTAAATAATGACAGGCAATAAGGTGTAAGTCATGATTACCGAGGGTAATGGTCACACTGCCTTGCATTTTATAAAGACGCTCGAGGCAGGCGAGTGAGTCAGGGCCTCGAGCGACAATATCGCCAACTAAGTAAAGGTGATCTTGGCTTGGGTTGAAGTTGACACGTTTGAGTAACGTATCAAATTCACAGTAACAGCCTTGTAAGTCACCAATTGCGTAATCAGCCATTGTTACCTAGTGCAAAATGTTTGGACAGGCTAAACGAAAAACGTCGATTGGCGCTTCAAACTCAGTACCAAACTCGTTACGCATGGTGTAGTGACCTTGCATTGTGCCAACCGGGGTATCAAGTACAGCACCACTGGTGTATTTATAGCTTTCGCCAGGAGCAATAGTGGGTGTTTCACCAACAACACCTTCGCCTTGTACCTCAACTTCTTTACCATTGGCATCGGTAATTAACCAATAACGACTTAAAAGCTTAACGCTACATAAGCTGTGGTTTTTAATGGTGATTGAGTAAGCAAAAACGTATTTATCTTGTTCAGGCTCTGATTGACCTTCTACATAGAAGGTTTCAACCGAAACCTTAATTGGAGAACCTAAATTACTGCTTGTTGTCATAAATCCAATTAGCTATATCAATAAATTGTTGTAAAGATAGGCTTTCTGCACGAAGAGTGATATCAATACCTATACCTGTTAGTTCTTCAGCTGTAAGTAAGTTAGATAAGCTATTACGCAGTGTCTTACGACGTTGGTTAAAAGCTTCTAAACAAACGGTGTTTAATAACTTAGTACTTTTAGCTGAACGTTGTTCTGGCTTTTTAGGGATCAAGCGGATAACCGCTGAATCTACCTTAGGTGCAGGCTTAAAGCATTCAGGTGGCACATCAATCACTGGCATTGCGTGGCAGTAATACTGTGTCATCACACTTAAACGACCAAAGGCTTTACTGCCAGGGCCTGCAACCATACGTTTGACAACTTCTTTTTGCAGCATAAAGTGCATGTGCTCAACATTATCTGCGAACTCAAATAAATGGAATAGCAGCGGGGTCGAAACGTTGTAAGGTAAGTTACCAAAAATCTTTAACTTTTCGTCAGACTTGATCAGAGAGCTGAAATCGAACTTCATTGCATCGCCTTGATGCACTGTTAATTTAGGCCCTAAAAATGGGTGGCTCGTTAAACGTTCTGCTAAGTCTTTATCTAGCTCAACAACAGTTAGATGGCCACTTAATTCAGCTACAGGCTCAGTGATTGCACCAAGGCCTGGGCCGATTTCTACTAAATTGTCTTCAGGTTTAGGATCAATAGCCGTGACGATTTTGTCGATGATCATGTCATCGTTTAAAAAGTTTTGACCAAAACGCTTACGAGCGCGGTGTCCTAAATGTACTTTATCTGTCATTGATTCTGTGCTTTTTCATGGGCGAGCTTAATTGCTTCGCGGATCGCTAATTCAAAACTACCTACATCAGCAGTACCAGTGCCAGCTAAATCTAGTGCCGTACCATGGTCTACTGAGGTGCGAATAAATGGCAGGCCAAGGGTAATGTTGACCGAATTGCCGAAACCTTTGTATTTTAGCACAGGTAATCCCTGATCGTGATACATTGCAAGCACAGCATCTGCTTGTGATAGATATTTATCTTGAAACAGGGTGTCAGCTGGCAATGGGCCAATTAAGTTCATACCTTGGTTATTCAGATGTTCTAAAGTTGGCGTTATGGTGTCAATTTCTTCAGTGCCTAAATGGCCATCTTCACCCGCATGCGGGTTGAGTCCACACACTAATATACGCGGCTTTTCAATACCAAACTTAGTTTGTAAGTCATGGTTTAAAATCGTAGCCACTTTACTTAAACGTTCAACAGTAATCGCACGAGACACATAAGCAAGTGGTATATGTGTTGTTACGAGTGCCACGCGTAAGCCTTCTGTTGCTAGCAACATAACTACATCGGCAGTATTTGATTGCTGTGCGAAATACTCAGTATGACCACTAAACGAGATACCCGCTTTGTTGATAATACCTTTATGGACAGGTCCTGTGACAACAGCTGCAAATGTACCATCCATGTTTTTTTCGCTGGCGATACGTAGCGTATCCAACACGTATTGACCGTTAGCGTCATTAAGTACGCCGACTTCAACGTCAGTGCCTAAATCCACTTGATGTAAGTAAACACTGCCAGCAGGTGCAAGGCTTGGAGCTTTGCTATCATCAAACTCAATTAAGTTGATATCTAAGCCAAGTAATTTGGCGCGCTGTTTTAAAAGCGCACCATCAGCAATCACCACCAGTTGGGCATCCCACTGGTGCTGCGCTAACTTGATAAGTAAATCAGGGCCAATACCGGCTGGCTCACCTGGGGTAATTGCGATTCTAATGGTCATAATTTTTATTCTGTTGGGAAAATATCAACGTGCGCTTGCTCACGCATTTCTTGCTGCCAGTTGAAACTTTCTTCTTTAAATTTACGATTAAACAGTAGCTGATGTGCGCGGTTGCGCTTAGCTTGTTCAGTTTTATCTGCTACACGCTTGTCAAGAAGCTGTACAATGTGCCAACCGAATTGAGTTCTGAATGGCTCACTGATTTCATTTTTATCTAGAGAAAGCAAAGTATTTTTGAATTCTGGTACATAAGTACTTGGATCAGTCCAATCATATTCACCACCTTTCAATGCTGAACCTGGATCTTCAGAGTATTCTTTAGCAAGTTCGCCAAAATCTGCTTTGCCTTCACGTAGATCTTTAGCAAAGCCTTTTAGCATGTCACGGGCTTTTTCTTCACTTAAAATTATTGATGGTTTAATTAGAATATGGCGTGAACGAACTTCAGTCGTTTCAACTACTTGGCGGCCACGAACATCTTGCACTTTGATAATGTGGAAACCTGCACCTGAACGTAGAGGGCCAACGATATCGTCTTTTTTATGGCCTTTTACCGCTTCAGCAAACAGCGATGGCATTTCGTTGATACCCATCCAACCTAGCTGACCACCTTCAAGTGCTTTTGAGCCACTTGAAGATGAAATAGCGATACGCTTAAACTCTTTGCCTTCTTTTAAAAACTCGATAACCTTTTCTGCTCGAGTTTTAGCACTCGCGATTTCATCTGCTGACGCATCACTAGGAATATCAATCAAGATGTGACCGATATCGTATTCTTCGGCACTTTTGCCTTGGGTTTCCATGATTTTTAGAAGGTTATCGATTTCTTGCGGGCTGATATAAATACGACGGTCAACGTTCGCACGCATGACTTGTTGCGTGGTGATTTCTTTACGAATTTCTTCACGGTAAGCTGTATAGCTTTCACCTGCTGCTTCGATAGTACGGCGTAAATCCGCAATTGTACCGCCTTGCTCACGAGCCATGTTTTCAAGTGTTTGGTCTAACTGAGAGTCAGAGATCTCTAAACCCATTCGCTCAGCAAGTTGCATCATCAGAGTTTGGTTTACTAAACGCTCAATAGCTTGAATTCGAAGCGTGTCATCAGACGGTAACTCTTGACCTTGCTCTGCTGCTTGAGTTTTTACACGGTTGATAATGGTGTCGACTTCACTTTGTAGAATAACACCTTGGTTAACAACACCAACGACTTTGTCAATTTCGACAGGTGTTGCGAAAACGCTTTGGCATAGGCCAACTGTTAATAATGCAGATGCTAATAATTTTTTTAAATTCATACTTTTTCTAATACTCTTGCTAATAGTACTGCGGTACTAGTTATTAAGAAAATACGGTCTACGATAGCCAAAAATACCTTGTTGTAATAATTTTTGTGCATCATAACGGCTTTTACTTCCAAGCCCTTTTAATACGATATTGAAGCCAATACTGGTATCAAAAGTTGCTTGTTCTTGACCAATCGCCTGGTTCAAATCTGTTTCGATTTGACGACGGCCTGTGATTTGAAACGCCCAACAGCAGGATTCATACTGAAGACCGCTGAAAACTTCAATACTACGACCGCTTTCTAAATCGCGGTGGTAGCTACCAACAAACTGCCAATCTTGCGATAGCGGAATGCTTGTAAATAAACCAATTTGCTCGATTGTATTGCCTGAGACATCATTTGCATAGCGATGGTTCAATTGCACGAGCTGTTTATCGTCACCTTTATAATCTAAGGTGATATTTGATTGAATAATATCTTTGCCGTCAGTGTCGTACTGAATCCCACCTGATAAATACCAGCGACGGTGCCAATGTAACATGGTTTGCGCTGCGAACAAGGCATTGTAGTTAGTATCAACATTAATGCCTTGTGTTGTAGGTTTTGCGTCATTACTTAAATAAAAGATTTGTCCGGCACTAAAGTTAAATACTTCTTCGTTTTCATTGCTAAATAAACGGGTTGTCGCACCTAACGTAAATTGGTTCGCAGTGGCAATACGGTCGATGCTTGAGAATCGACGGTCTCTAAATAAACCAAAAAAGTCGTCTTGTAATTTTGTTGTATCGTAAAGGCCAATGTTTGATTGGTCTTTATTAGGGGTGTACAAATACTGAATTTGTGGTTCAAGTGTTTGAATACCATCTTTAAAGAAAAATCCAGTATCACGTTCAAAATTTAATTGGCTGTATAAACGCACTTTTGGCAGGGTACGCGTGACCTTTTCGTCGTAGTCGGTTCCTGTTAAATCACCATGCTGGTTATATTCTGTATGCAGTAAACTGAATTCAGATAAAAATGACCATGCATATTCTTGGTAGCCAAAGCTTGCTTTCGGTTCGATATGAACACGACTTGCTTCATCAATGACTGCGTTATCATTAGTGAAATAGCTAAGCTCACCATCAAGGGTTAAATCAACGCCATAAAAATCATACGCATCAGTTTGCGAAAAGCTAATTTGTGGCAGTGCCGCGTATGACTCGCGGTGATCACCAAGTACTTCAAAACTTTGCAACTTGATATTGGTACGCCAAGTGTCACCTAAATGAGTTAGTGAACCTGTGCGGTATAACTGAGTATCTGTGCGAGTCGCATAACCAGAATTTAAATCAGTTAAGTAGTTATCATCACTAACGTTAGTAATATCTATATTACCGCGCCAGTTTTCACCAAAGTAGCTTTGCTGCTGCCAATGGAATAGATAACGCGAGTCAACATTTGGTTCTTCATCATCTTTATCTAAGTATTCAACAGCAATAAGACCGTTGTTTTGCTCCGTTAAATAACGAAATTCACTAATAATCTGTAAACCGCGCTTTGACATATAGCGAGGCGTAATGGTGGCGTCGTAATTAGGTGCAATATTCCAGTAATACGGTGTGATGGTTTCAATACCGTAGCGGCCTGAACTTGAGAAGTTAGGTGTTAATAAGCCTGATTTACGGCGGTCATCCAATGGAAACGTAAAATAGGGAATATAAAGAACCGGCGTATCAAATACCCGTAATACGGTATTGTGGGTTTCGCCCCAACCATCTTCACTGGATAGATCAATTTCGTCAGCTTCAATTGCCCACACCGGTGTTTCGCCCGGGCAGGTAGTAAAGCTTGCGTTCATCAGGTTTAAGCCAGACTCGTTTACTGTTAGTTTTTCTGCGCCACCATGACCAAGTTGGTCGGTGAGCTTATAATCAGCACCAAGCAAGCTTAATTCAGAATTATTTAAATCCGCATTGAGCCCAGAACTATTAATTTGGCTTACTTTATCGCGATAAACGATAGGGCCGGTTGCATTAAGTAACCCACGTTGTTTGTCAATCAGTGCACTTTGTGCGGACAAATTCATCGTTAGGGTGTTAATATCTACATTACCGGTAAATTCTGCGCTTTGGGTACCCAATAGTTCAATATCATCGGATTTGATATCGATCATATTAAGTTCAAGGCCAGGGAGCGGTTGCCAAGCTCTGGTTTGCATTGAAGTGCCACAAAGATTGTGTGTCAGTTCAGTTTCGGCGAACGATGGTGCGCTAAGTACGCTTAGCATCATTATGCCCCAGGTTTTGCTCATTTAATGACCTTAATGCTCTTTGGTTGGATATAAGCTAGACATAATAAAGGAAAACAATGGCAAATACAGTAATTGACTTAGTGAAAAATAGATATCTTACTAAATGAATCGTTATAAAAGTTTACAGCAGTTTTTAAATCCTCATTTTAAAGAGGATGAATATCAATTAGCCGCCATCACTGGGGATGCGAGCTTTCGCCGTTATTTCCGCGTAAATACAAGTGAACAGAGCTATATTGTCATGGACTCAGACCCCAATAAATTAGATAACACGCCTTATATAGAACTCAATAAAGTGTTTTCTCAACATGGCTTTAAATTACCAAAAATTCTTCAAGCAGATGAAAAACAAGGTTTCTTTTTATTGAGTGATTTAGGCAATACTCACTTGGCCGATTTACTGGGCGACGAAGACCGCACTTTACACTACAAACATTTAATAAAGTTAAGTGCACAATGGGCGCAAATCCCACCTGCCCAACATATGAAAGTATTTGATGGTGAGTTTTTACAGTTTGAACTGAGCATTTTTAGAGATTGGTTAGTTGATAACTTTATTGGTGAGCAACTTTCTGTTGATGAACAGCAAATGTGGCAACAGGCTTGTGAGCTATTAGTTAATAATGCCCTTGAACAACCGATTGTTACGGTGCACCGAGACTTCCATAGCCGTAATATTATGCGCACAGGACAGCAATGGGCGATCATTGATTATCAAGATGCCGTACAAGGGCCAGTGTGTTATGACCTTGTTTCGTTATTAAGAGATTGCTATTTTAAGTTGCCAGAGCAAGAGCTCGATTACCTTTTACATTACGCTTATGACGAATTTTGCGAGCAAAAGCTTTTGCAAGACATCTCATTTACGATGTTTAAACGTTGGTTTGATTTAACTGGCGTGCAGCGTCATTTAAAAGCGGCAGGTATATTTTGCCGTTTGAAATTGCGTGACGGTAAGTCTGGCTATTTGAGTAATGTACTGCCAACCCTTACATACATCAGTAATGTCAGTAAAGAATACCCAGAGTTAACAGCCCTTGGCCAGTGGATAGAGCAGATAATTATTCCACAGACTAAGCAGCGTTTAACAAAAGAGATGAAATGAAAGCAATGATCCTAGCGGCAGGGCGCGGTAAGCGCATGATGCCGCTAACAGAAACGATGCCAAAGCCGATGCTAAAGATTAACGGCAAGCCATTATTAGAGCATCATATTAATAACTTACGCCAAGCAGGCATTACCGATATTGTCATTAACCTTGCTTGGCAAGGTGACAAAATAACAGAGTATTTTGCTGATGGTTCGCAGTTTGGTGTATCGATCACTTACAGCCAAGAGCGGGCTGGGGGTCTTGAAACCGCCGGTGGTATTATTCAAGCATTGCCGTTATTGGGTGAGCAATTTATTGTCATCAATGGTGATGTGTTTACTGATTACGATGTTACTTCGTTGATGCAGCTTCATCTGCAAGCAGGGGAGGCGCATATTGTCCTTGTTGAAAATCCTGCTCATAATCCTGATGGTGATTTTGCTCTAAGTCATCTAAGCCCAGATAGTCAAAAGTATACTTTTTCGGGTATAAGCCGCTATCATGTTGATTTTTTTGAAGGTCTCAGCGCAGGTATTCGTCCACTTGGGCCCATTTTGAGAGAAAAACTCACAGAGCATCAAGTTTCTACTGAGCTTTATTTAGGTCAGTGGGATGACATTGGCACGCCTGCCAGACTCGATGAAATAAATCAGCGTTTCACTTTGTAATAACAACAGAGGTTTGCCAAATTATGTGGGGAAAAGTACTCGGTTTTTGTTTTGGCTTTATGTTTGGCAAGTTTATTGGTGCCTTACTAGGTTTATACCTAGGCCATATGTTCGATCGCAGTTTAAAACAAGACTTTGATAAAGCAGGTGGTTTTTCTGGTTTGTTTAAAGGCGATGACATTAACGAACGCCAAGCTCTTTTCTTTTCTAGCTGTTTTGCAGTGATGGGGCATATTGCCAAATCGAATGGTCGCGTTAGTGAAACGCATATTCGTGCTGCAAGTTTGTTTATGGACGAAATGGGCCTATCGGGCGATGAGCGCCGTGAAGCTCAAGATGCCTTTCGTAGCGGTAAAGAAACGGACTTTTCATTAAAAGAAACCGTTCATGACTTTAAGGAGCGCTTTGCCCGACGTCATGATTTATTGCAATTATTCCTCGAAATACAAATTCAAATGGCCTTTTCTGATGGCCACCTTGCAGAGCAAGAAAAGCAGCTCTTGCAAGAGGTGAGTAAGCAGCTTGGTATTTCGCGCACTCAGTTCGGATTTTTATTAAAGCGCTACCAAGCCGAATTTGCGTTTCGCCAGCAACAACAGCGCTTTTATGAGCAGCAACGTCAACAAAGCCAGCAAAATCGCAGCAGTCATAGTGAACAAAGAGGGCACAGTGTGCCACCCAATAATGGTATGAATCGCGCGCAAGCTTTGGCTCTTTTAGGCTTAAACAATGATGCTTCTGCGCGAGATATTAAAGTAGCCTATCGCAAACTCATGGCTCAGCATCACCCCGATAAGCTGGTATCGCAAGGTTTACCAAAACATATGATGGAAGTGGCAGTAAAGAAAAGCCAAGATATTCAAGCAGCCTATGAGTATTTAAAAAAGGCGGCGTAGGAAGCCATCAACTTCTTTGAGCAGCCTCTCGTGCTGCTCAGGCTCTGAAGGCACACCAAATAACTCTCTTTGTCGATAGTCATATTTTGCGTGTTTTCTTACCCAGCGTTTCCTGTCTTTTACGCTTTGCAGCGTGTCAGGGTTACCCTCACTATAGAAAATATCTAATAACGGTGGGCTGATGGTCGATAGCGTAGCATTGAGATGCTGGTTACGAATACTGTTGGGTAAATAACTCCCTAAGCTAATAAAGGCGTTTAGTTCGTTATTTGGAAAGCTAGCATAGTGCTCAATTAATAGCCCTGCACTGGCACCTTGAGCCACAACAATTATGTTGCCGCCCTCATCCATTGCACTGTTATACAAGGCATTGAACCTGGCTATTAACTTTAACTTGTAATCATCAAGCACAGCTTCACTAATATTGGGTGCACCTGTAACAAAATGAGGCGCTTGTTGTGCTTGGGCTGGCGTGGCAGGAGCAGTTTGTTCATCGCTTTGCGTAGTTGACTCTTCAGCGTCTTCAGAGCTCTCAGGCATTGCCATGTCAGCAGGGTGCCAATCAATGTCTGGCATAGTCATGGCAAGAGTTGCATAGCCAATTTCATTTAACTGTTTACGTAAAAAGTTAATGCCAGCATTGTTTGTTGGTAAGTGCTGCCAATCGGGAATAATGAGCACAATTCCACGTTGACTTGCAGCCATCGATTGACGATATAAGCTGATAAACTCATCTTCACCAGCAAGCAGGGGACGCACTTCATCAGTTGGTAAAAAACGTTGAATATCATTTGTGACCAAGCTTGACCAAGGCGTCGGTTTGATAAAGTCGGCTGCATTCACGCTGCTAATCAACGCAAAACAGGCTGCGTAAACTAAGCGATGTGAGGGTTTTAAATTCATGCCGATATTACCTGAGTCATTAATTAAATCAGTGATTAACTATGTTATCGGCAGTGTTTATTAAATATTTAGCGAATTGTCTTAAAACTCAGGAGCAGCTTCAAAAATCAGTGTTTCACCGCTGGCTGGGTGAGCTAAGGTTAGCATTTCGGCATGCAGTTGTAAGCGAGGAGCCATGGCGAATGCCTCGGGGTGAGCATACAACTTATCGCCTAAAATAGGGTGACCTAAAGACAGCATGTGTACACGCAGTTGGTGAGAACGCCCTGTAATTGGGGTCAGCTCAACACGAGTTGCATTACCTTCATATTTAAGCACTTTAAAATGGGTTAATGACGGTTTGCCATTGTCGTGATCAACCATTTGCTTTGGTCGGTTCGGCCAATCACAAATAAGTGGTAAATCTACCGATCCAGTTTCTTGCTCAAGCTTACCAAATACACGAGCAATGTAGCGTTTCGCGGTTTTTCTATCTTGAAACTGAATGCTTAAATTACGATGCGCTTCTTTGTGCATAGCTAAACAAATAATGCCAGAGGTAGCCATATCAAGGCGGTGAACAATTTTCGCCGTTGGAAAAACGCGATTAATGCGAGCAATAAGGCAGTCAGCGTGTTTTGGGTCTTTTCCCGGCACAGTAAGTAAACCACTTGGTTTATTCACAATAAGTAAGTCATCATCTTGATAAACAATACTTAAATAAGGTGTCATTGGGGGATTATAATTGAGTAACACAGCCAGTCTCGATGATATGCAAGGGCGCTATTTTAAAGGAGTATGAGCGCATACACAATGCCAGTGCTGGTTTTTGAGTAGTAGCTAAGATACAGTAAATTAAGGTATGGAGTTTAAAGAAAAGGACAAATGAATGTTTCGCCTTGGTTTAATTCGCTGTAAGCCTTGTACACGTTGTGGCTTAGAAGTAAATGACCGTGAGCCAGAGTGTCCGCACTGTAAAGGCTTTTCAGACCTACAAGCCGTGTATTTGAAGCAAGCTTACAAAGACGATTTAATACAAAGAAATAAAAGCTTAGCTAAGTTATTTTGTAAGCTAGCGGCAGTGGCCGTAATTATTACCCTTGTGGTGTTTTTTGCATAAACATTTGTCATGGCTTCGCTGTTAGCTAATGAGCCGCAATTTCAAAATAGATGTTAGGGTTATCTTGAATCGTAGCCAGCACTTTTGCTGCTAACCCAGTTGGGTTTCTTCGTTTAGTTTCCCAACTTTTTATGGTGTCTGCACTGGTCCCAAGTGCCTTAGCGAATTCAGCTTGAGAAACGTTCAGTTTCATACGTATAGCTTTTACATCTGCGATATCGAATTGAGTACTACGTGCAGGAGCGACTTTTTGTTTTTTAATTTCAACAGCTTCTTGTAAAGAAGCTTTCAACTCATCAAATAAGCTCATGATTATTCACCTTTTAGTTTAATAACTAACTCTTTAAGCTGTGCCTTTTCAGACTTACTAAGAGTAGTTTTAGTTGCTTTATGATATGCCAAAACAAAGTAAATACGTTCTAAATGAGCAACAAAATAAATAACTCGGGTGCTACCGCTTTTACCTTTGTGACCCGTTGCCATTCGTACTTTTCTAAGCCCGCCAGTCTCTTTTATTAGCTCTCCTTTTAGAGGGTTGGCTATTAGTTCAATTTGCAAACTTCGTAACTCATCGTCAGTGGCAATTTGCTTTATTTGCCTAGTGAAGATGGAGGTTTCTATAAATTCAATTGCATGTGTCATAGCATTAATTCCATTTAATCTATGTTGTGTACAGTGTACACCTTGTTTCGGTAAGGTCAATGTGAGGGGAATAAAAAACGCGATGTGAAAGCACATCGCGTTTGTAGTTTTGAGTTTAGTGCTTCAACGTTAGTGCGAAACGACAATTAAACGAATTGCATCCAGTTTAACTTGGGCTTTTTCGATGTAAGTAGTGAGTTCGCTACGCTGCTTATCAAAGAAGCTTAGCTCTTCATCACGAATATTCGGATTAATTTGCTTAAGTGCCGTTAAGCGAGCTTGCTCTTCACCAAGGGCGGTTTGCATTTTCTCTAGTGATTCAGCACGCAGTGTTTCTAGCTTGGTTTGTGCCATACCTTGTGCGCTGGTGATCATTGGGTGAATGGCACTTTGTAGCGCGCTGGCTAATTTACTTGCAGTTTGGCGACCAACCGCAGACAACTGCTGATTGAAAGCATCAAAAGCAACATTATCAGCCAAGTTGTTACTGCCCTTATCTAATAAGATACGAATAGGCGTTGGTGGTAAGAAGCGGCCAACCTGAAGTGCTTTAGGCGCCATCGCCTCAGCAATGAAAATGAGCTCAACAAAGAAGGTACCAGCAGGTAGCTTTTTGTTTTTCAGTAACGCTACAGAGGCAGTACCAAAGTCATCATCACAAATCATGTCTAAGCTGCCTTGCACCATAGGGTGGTCCCAGCTGATGAAATGGGCGTCTTCTTGCGAAAGCGAGGTGCTGCGATCAAACGTCACTGTGATGCCATCATCTTTTAAACATGGGAAAGACGGATTTAGCATGTGCTCAGTTGGCTTTAAGATAATGGTATTTTCACCTTTATCTTCTTGGCTTACACCAAAAGTATCGAACACATTGATCATGTAACTTGGTAGTGTAAATTGATCGTCTAACTCTTCGATATCTGCAACAAGACTTTCTGCTCGGCCTTGGCCACTTGAATGCAGCTCTAGTAAGCGGTCACGACCACTTTCCATTTGCTTACGAAGCTTGGCATTTTGACCAGCAACTTGTTCTAGCAGTGGGTCTAGCTCTTCTTCATCGCAATTGTGTGCACCAATAAACTCAAGTAGTTCTTCGCCATACTCTTTATACAGCATTTGCCCTGTTGTCGATGTCGTTTCAAACGCATCTAGGCCTTCGTTGTACCAACGAAGTAACACTTCTTGTGCGGTGTTTTCAAAATACGGTACATGAATGTTTACGTCTTGAGTTTGACCAATACGGTCAAGACGACCAATGCGTTGCTCAAGTAAGTCAGGGTTGAGCGGTAAATCAAACAATACTAAGTGATGCGAGAATTGGAAGTTACGACCTTCAGAGCCAATTTCAGAGCAAAGTAGAATTTGTGCGCTGTCGTACTCGTCGGCAAAGTAAGCGGCTGCACGGTCACGTTCAACAATCGACATACCTTCGTGGAAAACAGAGGCTTTAATCGCTTCACGCTCACGTAGAATCTGTTCTAGGCTAAGTGCGGTTTCGGCTTTAGCACAGATAAGCAGTACTTTTTCGTGTTTAAGGGTTTTTAACGTTTCGATTAACCAATCAACACGTGGGTCAAATGCGCCCCAGCTAGCATTTTCACCTTCAAACTCTTGGAAGATCTTTTCAGGAAATAAAGCGCGAAGGGCTGTTAGCTCAGCATTTTGAATGCCGCCCATATTACCCAGTACTGACATTGCCGTTTTATATTGTTTTGGCATTGCCATTGGGTAAGCATGAAGCTTACGGCTTGGGTACCCATCAATACCACTACGGCTATTTCTAAATAAAATGCGACCCGTACCATGGCGGTCTAACAACATTGATAAAATTTCGTTGCGCGCCGTTTCATCACCTTTCTCTGCTTCGGCTAAAAGATCAGTTATATCGGTTTCTTTTAATAGCTCTTTTAATGTTGCACGAGACGCATCATCAAGGCCTTTTTCACCGAGTAATTGGTTGGCTGCTTCGGCAACCTCTTTGTAGTTACTTTCTTCTTCAACAAACGCATCGTAGTCGTAGAAACGATCTGGGTCGAGTAATTGCAGGCGTGCGAAGTGGCTGCGATGGCCTAGTTGATCCGGCGTTGCAGTTAATAAGATAAGGCCTGGAATGTCTTGGCTTAACTCCGCTATACGTTGGTATTCAGTGCTTGGTTTACCATTATTGATACTTAAATGGTGTGCTTCATCAACAACCAGTAAATCCCAATCAGCCAGAGTTGCTTGCTCAAACCAGCGTTTTTTCTTACTTAAAAATTCAAGGCTAGTAAGTACTAACTGTTCTGTTTCAAATACGTTTGGTGAGTCAGCAAAGGCTTCATCGCAACGCTCTTCATCAAAAATAGAAAAATGTAAGTTAAAGCGGCGTAGCATTTCTACTAACCACTGATGTTGTAAATTTTCAGGCACAACAATCAGTACGCGACTAGCGCGGCCACTGATGATTTGTTGATGTAAAATCATACCTGCTTCAATGGTTTTACCTAAACCCACTTCATCAGAAAGTAATACGCGTGGCGCAAAACGTTTACCGACTTCTTGTGCGATATAAAGCTGATGCGGAATAAGGTTTGCTCGCTGACCAATTAAACCTTTTAAAGGTGATTGTTGGCGCTCAAACTGATGCTGCCAAGTTTGGTAACGTAGAGTGTAGCGGTCAAAGCGGTCCACTTGACCTGCAAATAAACGGTCTTGTGGTTTATTGAATTTGATAAAGTGATCTAAAAAAGTTTCTTTTAACTGTGCTTTTTCACCGTTATCAACGCGTGTGCCATGATAGCATAGTAACTCGCCTTGCTCTTCAACTGACTCAACTTCTAATTCCCACTCTTCAACGCTGCGAATAACATCACCTGGATTAAATGCGACACGAGTAACAGGTGCTTCTGTTAAAGAATAAACTCTGTTTTCTCCACTGGCTGGAAATAAAATGCTGACCTGGCGGCCTTCAAGGGCAACTACGGTGCCTAATCCTAAATCTGACTCAGTATCACTGATCCAACGCTGACCTAAGGAAAAATTCATGTATGTCTCGTCTATGAAGAAAAAAGGCGGCTATGTTACCTGTAACGCCATGCTACTTCAAGGCAGTAAACTCGCCGCACACAATTAAATTTAGTCAACCTTTTTAAGTCATTATTAAAGGTAAAAATTGTATGTATTCTAACCGGTTAAATAATTATATATTTGTTTGTCATAAAAAGGACTTTTGTCGTAAATAGACTAAACTGAGTATATACCTGACGAATAAACCATAGCTTCATCCGCCGCTTGTTTAGTTTATTGGGTATAGCATAAAAATCATAAAACGTAAGGAAAGTGCTATGGAAAAAGCTTCGAACCTTGATAGTAAAATGTATGTGCTTGATACCAATGTGTTACTCCACGAACCCCTCGCTTATTTATCTTTCCAAGAACACGATGTTGTTATCCCCATGACAGTATTAGAAGAGCTCGACCACATTAAAGATAGAAAACATGACGTTAGCCGTGACGCCCGTGTTGCTATTCGTGGTTTAGATGAAGTGCTAAAGGACGCTTCGCCAGAGCAAATGTTGCAGGGTGTCGCGCTCCCTAGTAACAAAAAGGCTAAAACAGATTCTCGTGGCCGCTTAATTATCGTTAATGACCATTTATTTGCAGACAGTATTTCAGGTTTACCAGGCAACGAAAATGACCACCGAATTATCAATTGTGCTGTGCATTTACAAAAGCAACATAGCGACAGCAAAGTGGTGCTTGTAACTAAAGACATCAATATGCGCCTCAAAGCGAAAGGGGCCGGGCTTAAATTTGTTGAAGATTACAGAACTGACCAATTAATTGATGACATAGCGTTGCTTACTAGTGGCTATAAAAAAATTGAAGGCGACTTTTGGCAACATGTTGGTGAGTGCGAAACAGAACAACAAGGCCGAGATACCTATCACCATGTTGCAAAAAGCACGATTAGCGATGTGTTCTGTAATGAATATATTTTAGATGAAAGCGACCACTTTGCAGCTCGAGTAACAAGCTACGATGATAAACAAATTACTTTAAAAGATATCAGTGTTGAACGTTTGATGAGTCATACTGCTTGGGGCGTTAAACCAAAGAATGTGTATCAAGGAATGGCACTTGATGCATTGCTTGACCCAAGTATTGAACTAGTGATCTTAACCGGCCCCGCTGGTTGTGGTAAAACCTTACTCGCGCTTGCCAGCGCCCTTGAAATGATTATAGAAAAAGGCATTTACGATAAAGTTATTGTTACCCGTAATACTCCTGAAATTGCTGAATCAATCGGCTTTTTACCTGGCACGGAAGAAGAGAAAATGGCGCCTTGGTTGGCTGCGATCACCGATACCTTAGAGGTACTACATAAAGGCGATGAAAACCCAATTTCGAGTCGCAATTACATTATGGAAAAAGCCAACGTACAGTTTAAATCAGTAAACTTTATGCGTGGTCGCAGCATTCAAAATGCCGTTGTTATTTTACAACCCCGAATTGGGGGTGTTTTAAAGTTTTTACCCCCTTGTTTTTATTGGCCTGTAGAAAAAGTAAAAAGAATTTCCAAAAAAATTGATTACCTTAGCTACTCTGAGCAGTCTCTCAACAATAAACCTTTACTCAAAATTTGTAATTTACAAGAAAAGTACAACACAAAGCCTAGCAACGATTCAATCTTTTGGGAGGCTGCGTAATGAAAAGCTCTATTGATAATCGAAATCCTCGTGTACTAGACACATCTGCATTAGTACATGATCCAAAATCTATTTTTAGCTACAAAGATGATATTTACATCTGTCTAACTGTCCTTGAAGAGCTTGATAACCTGAAAGAAAGAACTAATAAATCGGTAAGTGCCGATGCCCGTATGTGCATTAGAATGCTTGAAGACATTATAAATGGACATACAGCCGAGGAAATGGAAATAGGTATTCCTTTACCATCTACCGAAACAGCCCAGAGAGGAAAGCTTTTCATTGGAATTGACACTCAATTGGATCTGGCTAAGGAGTTAAAGCACGGGATAGGAAGTGATGCTGATAACAGAATAATTAATTATGCTTTATATCTTCAAAAAGAACTCAATAAAGACGTAACAATTGTTAGCCGTGATATTAATATGCGATTGAAAGCTCGAACAGTTGGGGTTAGGGCTGAGGACGTTGCCGTAGATAATCAAATATCAGATATTGATCTTTTATACACAGGAGTACAGGCTTTTGAAGGCGATCTTTTTGATCGAATTGAATCAGATAAAGATTTCAAAGTCTCAGGAGAGGTTTATACATTCCCAATAAGCTTGTTCAACGATGAAGTTCAGCCAAACATGTATTGGTACGATGAAGCCGGACACATTGGCCGGATTTCAGAAGTAACAGATACTGAGGTATACACAAAATTATTGCCGCGTAAGCAAGAAAAGATATGGGGCATATTGCCTAAAAACCAGCGTCAGGCGGTAGCTTTAAGCCAATTAACAGACACTTACTATGATTTAAATATCATCCTTGGTCCTGCTGGCTCCGGAAAAACTTTTTTGGCAGTTGCTTCGGCGCTGCATCAAGTATTGGAGTTGAAAAAGTACAAAAAAATCGTTGTGGTGCGCTCCAGAGACTTTATGGACGACGATCCGGGATTCTTACCGGGGGATTTAACTGAAAAATCAATGCCTCTTCTGGCAGGTATTACTGACGCATTAATTTCGATGCACTCGGATGATAATCATGAAGGAAATATTCACGCTACAGTTGAACATGTGATCGAAAGAGCTAATATAGAATTTACCAGTATGGCTTATTTTCGTGGCCGTTCAATAGACGATGCTGTTTTAATAATTGATGAAGCACAAAATATGACCCGTGCTCAAATTAAAGGAATGCTTAGTCGCGGTGGCAAAAATTGTCGGACAATCGTATTGGGCAACCTAGCCCAGATTGACGATAAGTTTGTAACACCTGCTTCTTCTGGTGCAAGTGCGGCTGTTAATGTGTTTCGTCATTATGAAAAAGGATCAGTGCTGATTTTTGATGAAGTAGAGCGTAGTAGCTTGGCTGAATTCACTGAAAAGAATATGTAGGCATCAAACTACCATTCACATTTCCTTATAATATTGCGACAATGGCCACTGCTTTTTGCAGTGGCTTTTCAGAGAAGCCCGTTCCCACGAAAACAGGACGAAATGGATTTACTCTGAACTAAAAGATTAAATATTCACATAAAAACTGAGTGACATAGGTGCGTGGCCTAGCGTTGCCGTTTTTTGGTGTATTGATGTCTTTTAAAAAAGAAGACCTGCTAGTAAATATAAAAAGGCAGGCAAAACGATTATCTAAATTATTAACTATTCCCCTTGGACAAGCCCAAGAAGGGGCAGCTATTTGTCTATATGGCTGTGACAGTTACAGCGATTTACTAGTAAAAATAAAAGCTGAATCCTTTGACAACCCATTGATAGCACTGTCTGCACTCTCACCAAACTCGGAAATATTTTTAGTAAAAATATTAGCTAGCCACCTAGATAGCATTATTGGAAATTTTGAAAAAAAATTTCCCGGCTCCAATATAAATGAAGAGATGGTCGTATCCTTGTTTGGGCTTAGCTTTTCAGAGTTCAAACTCAAAATATCTACCTAAAGTTGTACAAATACGTAAGTTGTCATTTTGTTTTTTGGCGATATTATAATAAGAAGGCTGAACGGACAGCCTACGCCTACACATGTTTTTCGCCTTGAAAAACGTGAACAGTGAAGCGGAGCATCCGTAAAAATTTGGTTATTTGAACAATAAATAAAGCAATGTGTTGGTAGGCCATTGTTTATTAGAAAGTTGTTTGGAGAACTAAATGATCTCACTTTATCAATTAAAGAATAAACTCAATAAACAAGCAAAAGAGTTTGCTGAGTTATTAGAGTTTCCTGATCTTTACGCCCAAGGCCTGTGGGCTAGAGGTGTTTATAACTGCCCTCATTTTTCTGATACCCATAATAGCCTCACTGAAGCATTTGAACAGAAAAAACTGGATTCAATTCTAAAGCACGATTCCCTGAAATACTTAATGATCAATGAATACGATGATCAAGAAATTATTGAATCGCTTCATAAAGAAATTGAGTCAATGGCAAACCGTATTGAAAGCCTGATGCTGGTAGATATCGAAACATTAGAGTTAGTTTCAGTGATATACCAAGTATTAGGGTTGCCAGAAGATGCCAAGTTTATTGTAAACACTGGTGCTGACTTTAGGCTGGAGTGGCGACCATATTTCGATGCTTTTGATGATCCGTTGATAGTTCAATATGCAGATTTAAAAGTTCATGGTTGTTATTTCAGGCTCATAGCTTCAAAGTTTCCGGTTGAAAAGCTTTCCTTGAATGACATTAAACAATACATGTACATCAATCATGTAAACCATGATAGTGAGTTCGAAGGCTGTATTTCTGAAGGAAATACATTTTCTAAGCATGAGCACTGGCTGGTGTTGACACTTGAATTATTCCGTAGCGGCAAAGTAAATAAGGCTCAGTTCAATCCAACAACCTTCAAAATCGAAGGTATGCGCTATTTGGTATATGGCTTCCCACTGATTCCTTCCTTTGTATCTGATTGGCACAAACCTGATTTATGTCTACAGGTTAAAAATCTAGATGGTGATCAAAAGTTCATTGTTCGTATCGATCAGCAAGCTCTTGTTTTCCATGCACGACGTGTCGATACCAATTTTTTTAACACCATCGATTATGAAAAATATATTTCGTTGTATCAGTCTAGCGTTCTGTCACATTTTGATGCTGACAACAATTTACTAAAAGTTAATGGAGTTAAGTACCTTAGTTTTTTCCGCCCGTTTTGCCTAGAAGATAAGAAGGAAGCAAAAGCATGAGACCAAGAGTAAAACTAACTAACGCAACACTTATCTCAATTAAATCTGACTTAGAAGATAAGGTTGAACAGGTGCTTTACGCTACTTTTGCTGAGGATAGTAAGAACGGTAAAAAAGGTGAGGCTTTGTTTTCCACGAAAGTCATGGAAGTAAACGGTCTTGAATATAGAACTTTTGGTGCTGACTTTTATATCTTAGATGCAGAACCCCAAAAGTTTGATGTAGATGTATTTGAGTTCAATTTAATGCATGAGTGTATGTACTCTCCAAATGAGCTATTAGAGTTGCGAGAAATGCTCCCTGCTGGCTATTAGTAGGGAGTAACAAATGGACAAAACATATTTAAAGGATGCTTACATACTCTCGGTCTATGACTATAAAGACTTTGAAAAATCATTTCTTGGGGAGTTTTTGTCAGGGGTTGTTATTGACGATGAAACATTCAGATTTCGGCCATTTGAGCAAATGGTAACTTCAAAGATTGTTAGCAAATCTGCTGATGAGGATAAGTTAGAAATATACACACATAGTGAGAGTTGTTATGTGATTGATGCTGACCATAAGTTAATTGATATTTCGTTTGTTGAACTGGTTGTTATGAGGGCGGGAGCTTATTCGGTAGATCGAGTTTTAGAAATGAGAGAGCAACTTAAGTCTCAAAATAAAAGCCATTGAATAACGAAGATAAGAAGTCTGATGAGATTATTATTTGTCACTTACCTCTTTGAAAAAGTTGACGTTAGTCAAATATTCATAAATGTTTACATGACATCAATTTACTTATTCGAAAATTTGTATTAGCATAGACATGTATATTTTTATGAGAATTTTATGTCTAAAGCATTTTCAAAAGTCTTAGTGATAACGCTTATGCTGTTTGCCTTTGTAGGGCAAGCATTTGCGTATTCTGCTATGCCTTGCGAAATGTCATCAGGTTCTCATGAATCACACATGAACATGAACATGAACATGAACATGAACATGAACATGGATCATGGTGATATGAATAAAAGCAGTAATGGTCAATCAGAAGATTGTTGTGACGTTGAATGTATTTGTCCTGCAAATGCTTGCTCATCTACGACAGTCCTAAATTCCAGTATTGATTCGACAGATATTCAAATATTCAGTGAATCTGTAGCTGCTCTGCAATCTAAACAACCTCATTCAATTTCCACTTCCCTTTATCGTCCACCAATTTTTGCCTAATACAGGATTAGTGCGTCCAAATTTCGCGCACATGTAATTAATTTTTCTGTTAGTCAATATAGCGTCGTAGCGCTATAGATATTTTCCAGCGATGTCTGGGGGCAAAAATGATCAATAAGTATTTAAAAATAGCAGTAGTAATGCTGCTTTCACCTGCGTTTGCAAACGCCAACGAACATAACCATGCACACAATAACGACGTAACACCTTTGGAGTTAATCGTTTATAAAACCCCTAATTGTGGGTGTTGTAAAAAATGGATAACTCATATTGAAGACAAAGGGAACGTTGCGCATTCCAAAGATTTCCGAAACATCGGCAACATCAAAACTAAGTATGGTATCAAACCTAATTACCGTTCATGCCACACGGCAGTGAGTAGAAATGGATTTGCCTTTGAAGGTCATATACCTGCTAAATTTATTCAGCAGTTCTTATCAGAAGAACATCCCAATGCGATTGGGCTTTCAGTTCCAGCAATGCCAGTTGGCTCTCCCGGTATGGAAGTCGATGACCGCTTTATGCCATACAACGTGTTAATTCTATTTAAAGATGGAACGAGCAAAGTCTATGCAAAAGTTAAAACATACGAGGAGCAATTCTAATGAAATTGAACTCTTCAAACCTTACTTCACTTTCAACTGCATTAATACTCGGCTTATCTGTATTCTCAGCTCAAGCTGAGAAAGTAGTGTCGCTTGAACAAGCTATCACCTTAGCTCAGCAAAATGATCCTTGGCTTCATGGTAGCCGGTTGAAACAAAGTGCAGTTGAAAATAGAAGTATTGCTTCAGGTACTTTGCCTGATCCGAAAGTATCGCTAGGGATAATGAATTTACCAACAGATACTTGGGATTTAGATCAGGAAGGAATGACTCAGCTAAAGGTTGGCGTCTCTCAAATGTTTCCGAGAGGCGACAGTCTAGAGATCAAGAAAGACCAGTTACAAATTGAGTCCACGAAATTTCCACTGTTACGAGAGGATCGTAAAGCTAAGTTGAAAAGCCAAGTGTCACAACTTTGGTTAGATGCTTACTTAGCCCAACAAACTATTAAATTGATTGAAGATGATTGGTCTCTTTTTGAGCAGATGGCGGAAGTGGCTAAAGCTAGCTATTCAAACGTTGTTGGTAAAACTAGACAGCAAGATGTTATTCGTGCTCAGTTGGAAATCGTGCAGTTAGATGACAGATTAACTTCGCAAAAGCAGAAACTAGAAACGACAATCGCTCGTCTCAATGAGTGGCTTCATATTTACGATGCGGATCGTTTGAATGAATCATTCAACTTTGACGCGCAACCATTAGAGTTTAGGGTTTCTAAAAAGTTACCTGCAATTACTCTGAATAATCCAACAGTCCTAAAAGCATCTAATTACTCAAGAAATCTATTGGCTCAGGAACTTGCTAATCATCCAGCCATACTTGCAATTGATGTAAAACGCAAAGCTTCAGAAAAAGGAGTTGAGTTAGCCAAACAGCAATATGAGCCGCAATGGGGTGTCAATGCGAGCTATGCCTATCGTGACAATATGCCTTCTGGTGATAGCCGAGCTGATTTATTTTCTGTTGGGGTAACGTTTGATTTGCCTTTGTTCACTGAGAATAGACAAGATAAGCAAGTTGCAGCTTCTATTGCTGATTCAGAAGCTATAAAAACCGAGAAATTATTGCTGACAAAACAAATGATCAGTGCGGTGGAAAAGGAGCTTAGACAGCTTAAACGTTTATCTGACAGGCAGTCTATTTATCAAAAACAACTTCTCAAACAAACGCATGACCAAGCTGAAGCGTCATTGACGGCTTACACCAACGATGATGGTGATTTTGCCGAAGTTGTTCGAGCAAGAATCGCAGAATTAAATGCCAGAATAGCAGCCTTAAAAATTGATGTTGACGCACTTAAAACAGTTGCTCGCATTAACTATTTCTTTTCGTACTCTCAAACTAACTCAAATGCTGAGCATAAGCCAATGCACACTTCGCACAGAATGAATCAACACTTATCCAATCAGCAATTTGGAGAAAAATAATGTCAACGAATACTAAAACACCAAATTTGAAACTAGTAGCCGCCATCATCATTGGGGCAGCACTAGGTGCTGGAGCATTAAGTTTATATCAAGGTACAGGTTCAAGCGGTAATGGCAATGAAGCTACATCAGGAGAGAAAAAACCGCTGTATTGGGTTGCACCGATGGATTCTAATTACCGTCGTGACAAGCCCGGTAAGTCGCCTATGGGTATGGATTTAATTCCTGTGTATGAAGAAGGATCATCTGGTGATGACTTTGGCCCCGGAGCCGTAAAAATCGCGCCTCATGTAGTGAATAATCTTGGGGTTCGCACTGCTCCTGTTGAGCTTAAAAATATGCATACTGAAATATCAACCGTAGGTTACGTTCAATATGATGAAGATAAGCTAATTCACATCCATCCACGTGTAGATGGTTGGATAGAAAAGCTCTACGTCAAAGCCGCAGGTAATCCTGTTGAGAAAGGGCAGCCTCTATATACACTATATTCTCCTCAGCTAGTTAACGCGCAAGAAGAACTATTAATAGCTATAAAGCGCAATAATAGTTCCTTAATTGCGGCGGCCAAAGATCGGCTTAAAGCGTTACAGCTTTCAGCAGACTTTATTCAAAAGCTAGAAAAGACACGAAAGGTTCAGCAAAACATCACCTTTTACTCCCCTCAGGCAGGTGTTGTTGATGGTTTGAAGATTAGAGAGGGTTTTTATGTAAAGCCGGGAAACACCATATTAAGCATTGGTCAGCTAGATCAAGTTTGGGTTGAAGCAGAAGTGTTTGAACGTGACGCAGCCTTAATTAAAGAGGGACTTCCTGTATCAATGACACTTGACTATTTACCCGGTGAGGACTGGGCTGGTGTCGTTGATTATGTCTATCCAACCTTGAACAGTAAAACACGCACACTCAGAGTGAGGTTGAAGTTTGACAACCCTGACTATCAATTAAAACCAAACATGTTCGCACAAGTCTCTATTCACGCTAATCAAGCTGATAGCACCATACTTGTGCCTAAAGAAGCTGTTATTCGAACAGGTAAACAAGACAGAGTTGTACTTGCGTTAGGGGATGGCCAGTTTAAATCTATTGAAGTGACTATTGGCCGTGTTGATATCGATAGTATCGAAATCTTAGAGGGCCTTAATGAAGATGATGTTGTGGTGACATCAGCTCAATTCTTGATTGATTCTGAATCAAGTAAAAGCTCTGACTTTAAACGAATGACTCACGATGAAGTGCCCAACTCTGTTTGGATGCAAGGTGATGTTAATAGTGTTATGACTGGGCATCGCATGGTTAATATCAGTCACGGCCCCGCTGAAGCTTGGGATTGGCCTGAGATGGTTATGGATTTTACTGTGGCTGAAAAAGTTGATATTGACTCATTAAAGTCTGGTCAATCTTTGCACTTTGAGGTGAGTAAAACCGAAGATGGTGGATATGAAATTACTGGAATTCATATCATGAGTGAGTCTGCTGATATGAGTGAAGAAGTATCTTTTGCAACAGTATCAGGTCTAATCAATGCGATTAATGTTGATACGCGTATTCTAAATATTAGCCGAGGCCCAATAGAGAAATGGGATAGACCTGCTGCGACGATGGATTTTATCGTCGCGGACAATATAGAAATAGTTGATTTCAATGTTGGTGATAACGTCACTTTCACTTTTGAGGTGAGAAATAATTTGGTTATCACTGAAATCTATCTTGAATCAAATGAGCAACTAAAGCATGAACCTAAAAGTGCTGTTGACCATTCAAATCATTAAGTTAGGAGATAAATAATGATTGAATCAATTATTAGGTGGTCGATAGGTAATCGCTTTTTTGTCATCTTAGCTACCTTAATTTTGATTGGTGGTGGGTTATTCTCAATTAAAAATACACCAGTTGATGCATTACCAGATCTTTCTGATGTTCAAGTGATAATTAAAACGAATTATCCCGGTCAGGCACCACAAGTAGTGCAAGATCAAGTTACTTACCCTTTAACAACAGCAATGCTGTCAGTTCCGGGGGCTATTACAGTTCGGGGGTATTCATTTTTTGGAGACTCCTTTGTTTATGTCATCTTTGATGAAGACACCGATTTATATTGGGCAAGGAGCAGAGTACTTGAATATTTAAGTCAAGTAGCCCCTTCGCTACCTGCTACCGCACGCCCACAACTAGGACCTGACGCCACAGGCGTTGGCTGGGTTTATTTATATTCCCTTGTAGACAAAACGGGCAGCTTAGATATTAGCCAATTGCGTAGTATTCAAGATTGGTTCTTAAAATATGAATTGCAAACTGTACCGGGAGTTTCTGAGGTTGCTGCTGTTGGTGGCATGGTTAAACAATATCAAATACAAGTCGATCCCGATAAATTAAGAGCCTACGGTATACCACTTAGTCACATTCAAATGGCACTTAAACGTGGTAACCAAGAAACAGGTGCCTCAGTTGTTGAAATGGCGGAAGCAGAGTACATGGTTACCGCAACTGGCTATATCAAAAGTATTTCCGACATAGAGTTGATCCCTCTTGGTGTTAACGCACAAGGAACCCCGCTTACCATTGGCGATTTGGCGGAAGTCAACCTAGGTCCACAAATGAGACGAGGCATTGCTGAACTAAATGGTGAAGGAGAAGTCGTTGGTGGTGTTGTTGTTATGCGCTTTGGTGAAAACGCACAAAAAACTATTGATGGAGTAAAAGCCAAATTAGAAGAGTTAAAAAAAGGTTTACCCGAAGGAGTTGAAATAGTTACGGTTTATGATCGCTCTGGCTTAATAGGAGAGGCGGTAGAAAACCTATGGAGTAAATTGCTCGAAGAGCTTGCTGTCGTCGCGATTGTATGTGTTGCATTTCTGTTTCATTTGCGATCTTCGATTGTTGCAGTTGTCACTCTACCTATTGGCATCTTAGCTTCATTTATCATCATGCATATGCAAGGTATCAATGCGAATATTATGTCATTAGGTGGTATCGCTATTGCAATTGGTGCGATGACAGATGGCGCAATAGTGATGATTGAAAATATGCATAAGCATATGGAAAAGACACCGCTAACGGATGAAAATCGTTGGCAAATAGTCTCGAAAGCTGCAAGTGAAGTCGGTCCAGCACTATTTTTTAGTTTGCTCATCATTACAGTCTCATTCTTGCCAGTATTTATTTTGGAAGCGCAAGAAGGAAGAATGTTTTCTCCACTTGCTTACACAAAAACATATGCAATGGCCGCATCAGCAGGCTTAGCGATAACATTAGTTCCTGTTTTAATGGGGTATTTTATTCGAGGAAAAATTGTTTCAGAAAAGAAAAACCCTTTAAACAGACTGCTTATTGCTATCTACATGCCTGTTTTAAAGCAAGTTATGAAGTTTCCTAAATCGACAATAGTAGCAGCAATATTAGTGACGATTGTTGGTTTTTGGCCTGTCGATAAAATTGGTAGTGAATTTATTCCTCCTTTAGACGAAGGCGATCTTATGTATATGCCGACTACCTATCCGGGAATTTCCATTGGTAAGGCAAGAGAAATTCTACAGCAGACAGACAAGCTAATTAAAACAGTGCCAGAAGTTGAAACAGTATTTGGTAAAGTAGGAAGAGCTGAAACTGCAACTGATCCCGCGCCTCTAACTATGATTGAGACCTTCATTCAGTTGAAGCCTCAAGAAGAGTGGCGTGAGGGAGTTACAACAGAATCTCTAAAAGCTGAGTTTGATAAGTTGGTTAAGTTTCCGGGCTTGACGAATGCTTGGGTTATGCCAATCAAAACTCGTATTGATATGTTGGCAACAGGTATTAAAACGCCAGTAGGTATTAAAGTAGCAGGAGCTGATTTAAATACGATTCAAGAGATAGGGCAACAAATAGAGCAATTGTTACCAGAGGTGACAGGAACCGCTTCAGTTTATTCTGAACGAGTTGCAGGTGGACGATATATCAAAGTTGATATTTCTCGTGAGAAAGCAAGTCGTTTTGGATTAAACATCGATGACGTACAACAAGTAGTTTCAACTGCTATTGGTGGGATGAATGTCACTCAAACAGTAGAAGGTCAAGAGCGTTATCCTGTCAACTTGCGATACCCACAAGATTATCGTGACTCTCCAGAGCAGTTGTCGCGCTTGCCTGTTGTCACTCCAAATGGACAACGCATCGCACTAGGTGACGTAGCTGAAATAAAAGTAGAAGTAGGCCCTCCGGGGATCAAGAGTGAAAATGCACGTATTAATGGTTGGACGTTCATTGATATAGAGGGCGTTGACGTAGGTACTTATGTTGAAAGTGCAAAAGAGCATTTAGCTAAAAATCTTATATTACCAGCAGGTTATTCGATTACTTGGGCTGGTCAATACGAATATATGGAAAGAGCCAAAGCCAAGCTTACTTACGTTGTTCCATTGACGCTCGCCATTATTGTTATTTTGCTTTATTTGAACTTCAGAGCGTTTAGCGAAGTTGCGATCATCATTGTGACTTTACCGATGGCAATGATCGGTGGGTTATGGTTGATGTATTTAGAAGGGTTCAACTTCTCTGTAGCAGTTGGTGTAGGCTTTATTGCTCTGGCTGGAGTAGCTGTTGAGATTGGCGTAATAATGTTGGTATATCTCAATCAGGCGCTCGCTGAACTTAAGGAAAAAGCGAAAGAGCGAGCAGAACTCATCTCAGAAGATGAATATCAAGATGCCTTATTGCACGGTGCTGGATTACGTGTTCGTCCTGTAATGATGACAGTAGCGACAATCATTATCGGCCTAATGCCTATTTTATATGGTACAGGAACAGGCTCTGAGGTAATGAGTCGTATTGCTGCACCAATGGTAGGTGGGATGACAAGTGCAGTCCTGCTAACTCTAATTGTTTTACCCGCGATTTATTCAATCGTTAAAAAGCCCGAAGTAAACGCCTTTAACAAGGAACTTTCTAACTCGGAGCTAAAAAACAATGCTTAGAAAAGCTAGGAAGTACCATAAATGGCTAATGGCATTTGTAGGGATACAATTCCTTTTCTGGTCGATTACTGGTGTGTATATGGTGACTATGGATATTCACTATATACACGGCGAAACCTTGGCTAAGAGTGAGGAAGCCAAAATAGATTTAGCAAGTATGGATTACTCCATTGTAAAGCTAGCTGCGGATTATCCTAAAGCTAGCCAAGTTACACTTACTCAAAGTATGGGCCGTCCTTTGTATTCTTTTATTAATGGAGAAAATGGAAAAGTAGCAATAGATGCTAAAACTGGAGCTGTTCAGGCCCTTGTAGATGAAACCAAGGCTAAAGAAATCGCACAATACCATTATGTGCTGAATCATCAAATCGACAGCATAAGGTTGATTAAGTCAGCGACAAACTTGCCTGCTGAGTTGTCCCCAAGGCATTTACCTGTTTGGAGAGTGACGTTTGAGCAATTCTCCACACCGACATTTTATATAAGTCAACAAACAGGATCACTTGTTGCCAAGCGTCATGATTACTGGCGATTGTTTGATTGGATGTGGCGGTTCCACATTATGGATTACTATGATGGAGAAAACGTATCTAACTGGTTTTTGTTCTTGGTCGCAACTCTAGGTCTAATGGGAGCAATTACTGGCGCAGTATTGACTTATTACCGAGTGCTTTCCCCAAATAAAAAGAGAGTCATTTGATGCGACTATTTAAGTTAAATACAACGATACACAAGTGGCTTTCTTTATTTGTTGGTTTACAACTGCTTATTTGGTTGGGAACGGGCCTTTACTTCAATTTGATGGATCACAGTAAAGCCAGTGGTAATGAACTTAGAGTTCATTCTCATCATGAAGGTAGCATTACAGGCTTTGACCTATTCCCTATTAAAGACATTACTAGTAATGCTCCGCAGGAAGTAAACCTTATATGGGTTTTACATCAGCCTTACTATCATTTTGTGTTCGATAAGGGGCAGCATAGCTATCAAGAACGCCACTCAAAGCTATTTGATGCTGTAACAGGAAAGCCATTTAATTTGTCTGAAGAACAAGTACTAACTTTGGCAAAAAACTCCTACTCAGGACAGGGTAAGTTAACTACTCCAGTGTTATCTCAACCTCCGTTTTCTGATCACGTAAGGCAGCAAAATCCTATGTGGCAAGTTGCCGTTGAGGATGAGAACAATACAACTATTTATTTAGATAGTATTACAGGTCAAGTACTTCGCCATGCCAATGATGATTTCAGATTGAAAGATCTGATGATGAAGCTTCACTTTATGGACTATGGCAATTCTGGAGGATTTAACCATTGGTTGATCATTGCATTTGCTTTTGCAACGCTATTCCTTTCAATTACTGGTGTTACTTGGCTGATACAACAGTATCGAAGTGGTTTACTGAAGCTAGGTTGGGGCACTAATAGGCAAAAAGTGGCAGTGACGTTTTCCAATGAAAATACTATTACTGACATCTCAGCAGTTGGTCGCTCAACTGTATTAGAAGGGCTAGCTAGTTCACATGTATACCTTCCTTCAGGTTGCGGTGGTGGCGGTACTTGTGGCAAATGCGTGTTCTTAAGTTCAACTAAATTACCTATCACACTATCTGAAGAGGAACATTTATCTCAGGAGCAACTTAAGGAAGGTTATCGGCTTGGATGTCAGCATAGGTTCTCTGAAATTAGTTCAATTGAAGTTAATACTGATCGCAATATTGAAAATCATGAGCTAGTTGTGGTTGCGACTAATTTCATTACTCCTTTTATCAAGGAAGTGAAATTTAAGCTGAAATCAGGCAAACAGTTGGCATTTAAAGCTGGTGCATATATGCAATTTGATGTGCCAGCAGGGATGAATAGCTTACGTCCAGATGATATGCCAGAGTGCTATGAAAAATACTGGGATAGCTACTATCATGGAAAATTTTCTCATAACGGTGCAACTCGCCACTACTCATTAGTTAACTTTGACGAGGAGTCTGATGAGTTAATGTTTAATATCCGTTGGCAGACCGCAAAGAATGGTTTTAAAGCAGGAATAGGTTCAAGTTATTTAGGTTCACTCCAAGTAGGTGAAACGATAACTGCAAAAGGCCCTTTTTCTGATTTTTATGCCACTTCAAATAAAAAAGTTAGTCGCGTGTTTATAGGTGCGGGTTCAGGACTTGCACCACTAAGGTCTATTATTTTTGAACAGTTGAAAAAGCATAAAGATAAAAGTGGTTTGACTCTTATCTATGGTGCGCGAACTGAAGATGACTTGCTATACCATAATGAATTGAAGTCACTGAGTGAGAAGCATAAAAACTTCTCTTATATTCCTACTCTTTCTAATCCTTCAGAAGAATGGCAAGGGCACTCAGGCTATGTTCAAAAAGTACTTCTGCCGTATATGAACCAAAAATCAGAACTGCTTTTGGCTGAGTTTTACTTGTGCGGTCCAGAAGCAATGATGAGTGAAGTGGAAAAAATAATTACAGATGCTGGGATTCCAAGTAATCAAATTTTCAAAGATAAATTTAGTCGTTAATCCATTAAATAAATAGAGGTAAATATGAAAAAACTAATTAAATTTTTAACCGTAATCAGTGTCGTTTTTAGTAGTGCGGTATTTGCGCATGTGCATCTTGAAAAAAGTGTGCCTGCTGATAATGCAATGCTAATGAATCCTCCAGAAGAGTTAACTTTGGTGTTCACCAAAGAGGTACGGGTTGTAAAAGTTTCATTGGCCAATAAACAAGGCGAAGAATTTAAATTTGGATTCGAGCCTTCTAAAGTCGCTACTAGCAAATTTACATGGAAACTACCTAAATTAGCTCCTGCAAACTATGCTGTGGATGTAACCTTCTTAGGTAACGATGGTCATAAAATGAAACATAGCTTCGGCTTTATGGTTCACTAAAATAGGCGGTGTGATTGATATGGAAATGTATATCTGGAATACAGTCATTGTACTGTCAAAAATTGTATTTTACGTCGGCTTTGCCTGTATTGCCGGCTATACATTTTTCAGACAAATTTTTGAGCATAATGAATCTCATAGTAATGCTGTAATAGCGAATTTAACGTGGACAAGAACTTATATAGTTATGGCTTTGATCGCTAATATTACTTGGTTCTTTGCCAGTACTGGTGCAATGGCAGAAGAGGGAATTCAGGGGGCGATAGACGCTGATATATTGGCTATTATGTGGGACTCCTCTGTCGGCACTGGAGCTTTGCTTCGAGCGCTTGGGCTAGTTACCGCAATAATCGCTTTAGCTTTAAGGTTCAAACTCGCTGTGAACTCGTACTTAAAACAAAGCGCTTTAATGTTGAGTTTATTAATCCTTGCATACTCATTCACGTTACTGGGTCATATTTCTGAGTTAGGCACAATTGAAAAAGGCTTGCTTATTTTGCATGTGCTCGTTATGGCATGGTGGTTTGGGGCGTTATTGCCACTAAAACAGGCTTGCCATCAGCTAAGTTATGCAGAACTTCATTTGCTGATGGAAAGCTTTGGCAAACAAGCAAGTTTTACATTGAGCCTATTGTTGGTAGCAGGCCTCTGGCTCGTGATTCAATTGGTCGGAAGTCTTGATGCACTAATAAGCTCAAGTTACGGACAAACACTGTTGTTTAAATTGGCCCTTGTAGTGTCTATTTTGGCACTTGCTGCTAAACATAAACTAATACTCGTTCCACAACTTAAAAATAGTCAAGGCAGAGAGGCTTTATCTAAATCTATCTCGATAGAAATGGTAGTAGCTTTTGCCATTTTATCTGTAACGGCTGGGCTTACTAGTGTTGTTGGCCCTGCAAATTAAAACCTAAAAGAGAGAATGAAAATGAAAATGAAAACAATAAATATATTACTCGTTTTATTAATGACGTTTAGTTTCGCAGCAAACGCTCATGGTGATAAGAACAAAGACAAAGGTTTGTTTAAAGGTATAGATACCCCAGCCGCAAAAGTTGTTTTGGCATTTCATCAAGCACTTGAAACTGGCAATCAAAAACAGGCTAGAGCACAGTTAGCGGATGATGTCACCATTTTCGAGGGAGGCCGCGTTGAAAGGAGCGCTGATGAATATGCTCATCATCATATGTTGTCGGATATGAAGTATTTAGCAGCGATGAAGAGCGACACACTTGAACATCAAGTGACGATACTTGGAAATACCGCTATCTCTGCGTCGCGCAGTCAAACTACAGGTACTCATAAAGGTGTTGAACGCGATTATCAAGGCATGGAAACGATGGTGCTGGAAAAACAAAATGGTGAATGGAAGATTAAGCACATTCATTGGTCACATTAATTTATTGTTCAAACAACGGAGAGTAAAATGAGAAATAACAATCCATTACATCAAGTTTCTACGCCACGTAGACGCTTTGTACAAGGATTAGCTGCTGGCGGTGTATTAGCTGCTTTTCCAAGTGTTCTTCATGCAGCTTCATCTTTGCTTGCTGGAACTTCAACAGGTACTGCGCCCGAACTAAGTGGGGAAGTCATAGATCTGGTGATAGATGAGTCACCAGTAAACTTCACAGGTGTTGTAAGAATGGCTACAACAATCAATGGCTCAATACCAGCTCCTACCTTGCGCCTCAGAGAAGGTGATGACGTTACTATCAGGGTAACGAATAAATTATCAGTGCCGAGTTCAATTCATTGGCATGGGATCATTCTTCCGTATCAAATGGATGGCGTACCGGGTATTAGCTTTAAAGGTATAATGCCGGGTGAAACCTTTGTTTATAAATTTAAGCTGCAACAAAGCGGCACATATTGGTATCACTCACACAGTGGTTTTCAAGAAATGACAGGTATGTACGGCGCATTAATTATTGAGCCAAGAGAAAAGGATATTATTAGTGCTGACAATGAGCATGTCATCCAATTGTCTGATTGGACTGATGATGACCCAATGGATTTGTTTCGCAAGTTAAAAGTACAGAGCGATGTATTTAACTTTAATCAACCTACTGTTCCAGAGTTTTTTGATGACATTTCAAATAGCAGCGTTTCAAATGCGCTACAACGCCGGGAAATGTGGAATAAAATGAGAATGAACCCTACAGATCTTGCAGACTTATCAGCATCTGCAATGACTTTTTTAATGAATGGTTGTGCGCCTTTGACAAATTGGCGTGGAATGTTTAAAGCTGGCGAAAAGGTTAGGCTTAGATTTATTAACGGTTCTAGCAATACGTTTTTTGATGTAAGAATACCTGAGCTGAAGTTAACAGTTGTACAAGCTGATGGACAAAATGTTGAACCTGTGACAGTAGATGAATTTAGATTTGGTCCCGGTGAAACTTATGATGTACTTGTCGAGCCAAAAAATGACGCATATACGATTTTTGCACAAAGCATGGATCGCTCAGGTTATGCTAAAGGTACTTTATCAATGGCACCTAACGTTGATGCACCAGTACCTTCTTTAGACCCCGTTGAGTGGTTAACGATGACAGATATGATGGGCAATATGACCCATGATAGTGTGCATTCTACAATGGCTGATACGGCAGGTATGTCGGGCATGAATTCTAATAAAATGGATCATAGTGCAATGGGTCATGGAGCGATGGCAATGGGTCATGGAGCGATGGCAATGGATCATAGTAAACATGGAATGACTAAAAACCCATTAGCTGTTGCTAGCACTAAAGTGCGTCATGCAAAAACAGAGTATGGAGCTTCTGTTGATATGCGTGTTGATATGCCTAGAACAAACCTTGATGATCCCGGTATAGGTTTACGTAAAAATGGACGCCGTGTTTTAACACTTGCAGATTTACATTCTCTTGAGGGAATTACAAACCAGCAAGAGCCAGAGGCTGAAATTGAATTACATTTAACTGGAAACATGGAGCGTTATAGCTGGTCATTTGATGGCTTGGAATTTGGAAAAAGCACGCCAGTTCACATGAAGCATAATCAACGTTTAAGAGTTATTTTACAAAACGATACAATGATGACACATCCAATGCACCTGCATGGTATGTGGAGCGATTTGGAGAATGAAAAAGGTGATGTACAGGTTCGTCGCCATACTATCCCTGTACAACCAGCGCAAAGAATTAGTTTTTTAACAACACCTCATGACGTAGGTCGCTGGGCATGGCATTGCCATTTATTATTCCACATGGATGCAGGTATGTTTAGAGAGGTAGTTGTATCATGAGAAAATTAATACTAACCAATACGTTAAAACTATTATTAATAGGTTTGCCCCTTATAAGTGTATCTGTATCTGCAAAAGATGAGATGACTGAGATGGGTGATTCTAAAATGCAAGCACAAGGTGGAGATGCACCTAAAGATGCTAGAGACCCTCATGCTTATGCCGCAGGTACAACATTGACTGAAGGTCCTTATGCACTCAATAGCGACAAACGACTGACTTTGGCAGATGAGCATTCATTTTACGCGCTACTAGGGGATCGTCTTGAATATAATGAGCAAACAAACGCAGGTGTTTTTGACTTTCAGGCATGGTATGGCACTACTTTTGATAGATTAGTCATCAAAACTGAGGGAGATTTTAGCGAAGGTAATTTAGAGGAGAACCAAACAGATTTTCTATGGGGCCACGCAATATCTGCTTATTGGGATACACAAGTCGGTATTCGACTTGATTACAATAACGAAGGTGAAAACCGCAAATGGCTAGCTTTTGGTTTACAAGGTCTAGCCCCCTACTGGTTTGAAATTGATATGACTGCGTATTTAGGAGAGCAAGGTAATAGTGCATTTTCGATCGAAGCTGAGTATGAGCTATTACTTACTCAAAAGTTAATTGTTCAACCACGAGCAGAGTTGACGCTTTACGGTAAGGATGACGTCCAAAATAACCTTGGTAGTGGCTTATCTAGCAGTGCTATTGGTTTTCGGGTTCGTTATGAGTTTACCCGCCAGTTTGCTCCCTATGTTGGCGTTGAGTGGACAAATAAATTTGGTAATACAGCCGACTTTGCGAAGTTAAATGGGCAAAGTACGCGTGATACTGCTTTTGTTGCAGGTATCAAGTTCTGGCTCTGATGTGAAGAAATACTATATTGACTTGATGAGAGCTACCGCAACTATATTGATGGTAGCTTTCGTTTTTTGGGATTTAAACCATTTTAGTTATGTTAGGAAAGGCCTAGCTAATAGTTTTTTTGGAAAGAACTAAGAGCAGTAATAGTAAGCTACTTCTTGTTTTCAGTCGGTGCCAGTCTGGTGTATACCTATCAAGGTGGAATATCAGCTAAGAAGTAAAGTTGGCGAATGTTTAAGGTTAAAGAGTCAAGCCAAAAAACATCGCCATTGAAAGACGTACAATAGGCTATTTTATCACTTTTGATGAACGGGAATTGGGTGTGCTCGGGATAGAACCGATTGTTGCAAAGTACTGCGCTTAAAGCTGAACAATTCGAAAAATGATCCCTTTCTCAATACCTAGTTATGAGCGTAGGGTTTTTATTTTTTTAATGGTGCTCATGCTTGGCTTCAATCTCATGAGTATAAATTAGACACCCCTTTTATACTTGTTAAGTTTAAGCTGTTTAAAAAAGTAAAAAGTAAAAAGTAAAAAGTAAAAAGTAAAAAGT